>CAZXNN010000083.1:0-11156 GCA_964641915.1 uncultured Nitrospira sp.
GGGCCATACCGAATATGAAGTGCAATACAGCCACCTGCGGCAGGCCGTGCGCTGGCTGGGCTTTCAGGAACGCTATCTCTCACTCCCGCAGTTCCTGGCAATCAAGCCGGACACGAAAGTGCTCTGCACAGGCGCGGCCTATACCATTCAGCGGTTCTGCCAGGCCATGAATAAGCCGTTCACCGTCCGCGCCTACACCGAGAACGAACTCAAGCAGACACTCGGGGATGTCCTCCCCAAGATCCACGGCGCCCATTACCACGACGTGGTCGACCCCGCCTGGTTCGGCCTCATCGATTTCAAGGTCCTGTTATTGGAAAAGCCCGGAGGCGCCCCGAAAGCCCAGTTCACCGAGAACAAAGGCTATCGGTGGTATTCGCAGAAATAATACAAGCCGTTGGCCCCCGCCGGCTGACTCGGTGCTGTTCGGACAAGTCGGCCTTAGACAACAGCAGGCCCTCCTCGGTATAATTTCCCCCCTCATGAGCATACGATTCTGGTCGATTCTTGAGCCTGTCCTCTACCAGCTTTCTACAGATTTATCCTCCCGCCACGACTGCCGCATAACTGGGAGCAAGGGAGCCTGCAGGCATGGGCAATGAGGCAATAGGCGGAGCCATCGGGACCCTCGAGGAAGTCGTCGAGACATACTGCCAAGCCTGCCGAGACCGAGTCGCCCCGTTCGTTGAACGTGAGTTCTCTCTTCGCGAAGCCATCGCGCGGCAACGCGCCTCCCTATTCGCCGATCTGCTCTGCTACCCGCTCAACGCATTGTGGGCGATCCCCTATCTCACCACCAGAAAAGTGATTGAGTCACTCGACAAGGTCGGCTGGAGCGTACTCACGCCACTCTTCGATCGTGTCCCCTCTGGAATCAAGACGCGCTACCAGCGTGAAGTCGAACGCAAGATCTATCAAGAGGTGCTCGAGTGGCCCTACGACCTGGAGGCCGCGCAACCCGGCACGCACGCCTTGGCGAATGCGTTGAGCCCGCACCCGTCGCTGACCCCGCTGGCCCGCGCAATCGCCTCCGGGCGACCGGCGACCAGAACGCATCAGGAGGTGTGCCGTCTCGTCGATGGGTACTCTTCAGGGCGCATGATGGTCTCAGACCTTGCGGGATCCGCCGGAACGATTGCGGTCGGATGGATGCTCTTCGAGGACGGCACGCTGGGCCTCTTCGGGATCGGAGAACGATTGGCCCGCGAGCGGGCTCGCGAAGCCGCCGCCTCGCACTTCATCTTCGGCAAGGGATTGGGAGCAACCTGGTATGGGTTATTCCCGCCTGAGCCGTCCTCGTCTGATGTGGCCATGGCGACGGTACTGATCGGAACAATCATCACAGTTCTCTGCCTGGTAGCCGGTGTCGCCAGCGATCCACTCGGCAAGGCGGTTGGATTTCAGAAACGGAAACTGCACAGCCTCGTCGATGATCTGGAACATCGACTGCGGGCCCACCTGATCAAGTTACTCAAGGACACCTGGCCTGATCATCCCGCGCCCGGTCAGGCGATCGAGCGGAGGGACAGATGATGGCTCCGAAGCGAGGAGAAATGAACCTCGTCGTCAATCGGCCTGCGCGCATTGCCGGCCTGTGCCTGCTACTGCTGGCCAGCGGCAGTTGTGAAACCATCCGCCAGGTCGGCAAAACGGTCGACCGGGCGGCGAAAGGACAGCCCGTCAATACGAAGGGAATCGAGTCGGCTATTACGCGCGATGCGACCCATTTCGGTAAGGAATTACAGAAACTCAAACGGGAGTTCGACAAGGCGCTCGCGAAGTTGAAAGGCGACATTCAGAAAAAGTGGGGGCAGCAGGAAGTCAAAGTGGCGAATCGAACGCTCTACGTCAAGTACACGGAGAACTATCGGAGCCGCGCGCTCGTGGACTTCGACAAGGGCACCGTCACGGTGGAATCCTTGGATGAGAAGGACCCTCAGGGCAGCCTGAAGACCGCTCTGACTTCCACACTCCTGACCACCAGCGATCCCCAAGGCGTCGACCTGTTCTCAGATCGGGAGGTGGCATTGTCCACCGGACGGCAGCCGTATCTCTTCGGCCTGGTCTTGGACGACGACGCCAAGCCGGTGCAAACCCGGGAGCAGGCGGAACGGTTCGCAGACTCACTGGTCCGGACTCAGCTGAAGACCCGCCACGTTCAGACCGATGAGGGAACCAAGTCAGCCCATTTCGTAAAAATCCCGATGGTGTCCAATTTTGAATCGAAGAAAGCCGAGCGGTATCACACTCACGTCGCCCGCTATGCGGAGCAGTACAAGATCAGCCCGAGCCTGGTCTATGCCATCATCAGGACTGAGAGTAACTTCAACCCTTTCGCAGTCAGTTCGGCGCCCGCCTATGGGCTGATGCAGCTGGTTCCGAGCAGCGGAGGACGCGCAGCATACAAACGCGCCAAGGGAAACGATGAGGCGCCCACGCCCGACTACCTGTTCGACCCGGAACACAACATCGAGCTAGGCACGGCGTATCTGAACGTGCTGAGTTACAACGAGCTGGAAAAACTGTCCAATCCCGTGTCACGGGACTACTGTGTCATCTCCGCATACAATACCGGACCGGGCAACGTGTTCAGAACGTTCTCTAAAAACCACGTGACGGCGATCAATGAGATCAACGCTCTGGAACCGCCCGCGCTTTACGAACGCTTACACACGTCGCTACCTTACGATGAAACCCGTCAGTATCTGGCCAAAGTCGTCGGCTACCGCAAACAATTCGTGGCGGTCACCCCAGAGCATTGAAGCGTCACGCGATCAGTCTTGCGCTCTGCTATGACCTGATCGCCACCGCCTGGTTCGGCCTCATCGACTTCAAAGTGTTCTTATTGGAAAAGCCCGGGAGGCGCGCCCAAAGCCCAGTTTACCGAGACCAAAGGCTATCGGTGGTATTCGCAGAAGTAGCAGATCGGGCTAGCGGGCAATGCCTAACTTGCCCTTCCATGTTTCGACATAGCCCCAATCGACGCCGAGTTCGTCTTGGCGAGTCCTGATTTTCTCCAGATCCGCCTGATCCTGGAGCCGCCCCGCGATCATTTTGAGCAGAATCAAATCCTCGATAGTGAGAATGGGTATCTGCAAAGCGCCGAACTCGACCATGCGCCTACGCCCAAGCGCCGTCCGAAGATATTCGGAATCAGCTAACAGGATATCGACGACCACCTCCTGCCCGCCACAAATGCCCACCGTACGCCAAATAGAAATCCCATGGAACACCATCGGAGCGGGATGCACCACGAGGGAATCAAACTGAGGCGACAACAGAGATTGCAATTCCTCTCGACGGGGCTGATCGACAAGCATGAGTAGATCGATATCGGTCGTCGCCCGTGGCTCGACGAGCGCACTGTACGCCCAGCCTCCGGCCAAAGCATACAGCAGCCCGCGCTTGTTAAAGTCGGTAATGAGGGTGGAGAGTGCCTGAACTAGGAAGGATTCCGCTGCCATGCCTGCTCTTTCGCGCGTCGAATATCGCGCATCACCTGTGTCATGGCATCGCCGGTTGACCGCTCCTGCTGCAAGACTGATCGACGAAGCGCCAAGCCAAGCTCGGTTAACTCAATCGTTTGACGAAGATTGGCGGCAATCCGCTCGTCGTCGCTCTGAACAGGATGTCGTTGCATAACCCTATACTCCCAAGTGAACAGCCTGGGAGGAAGTGTACAAGAGTCCTGAATCCTGGGCAACTTCGGTTGCGGTTCCTATACAAGAGAGCAGCCCGGTCGCGCACCGAAAGCCCAGTTCACCGAAACTAAGGGATATCGGTGGTATTCGCAGAAGTAGGAAGTCCTTCGTTAGATCAGTCCGGCGACAGCGGCACGGAATGCACGTAGGTCATCAAGTTTCGTGGTGATAACCTCGTATACCTGGCCGTAGTCAATCTTCCAATACACGTGCACCAGCAGATTTCTGAAACGCGCCATCTGTTGCAAGCGGCTGGAAAGATCCGCAGGGATCAGCCCGGCGCGTTCAAGCGTACTGAAGCACCCGGCATACTCCTCAGGGACCTGATGTAATCGTTTCGCCGACACGTGGAAGCAGAGCGCTAATGCTGCTTCAATGGCGATCAGCAAACGATAGCAAGCCACATCGAGGCCATCTTGATTGGAGAGGAATTGATCGCGAGAAAGGCGGCGAAATTCTTCGAGGCGGCTCAAGGACAAATCAATTTCCCCACAGCGCGCCCGGATGAGATCCGGATTGAGGCTCATGCTGCGAAGGCGTCCTTCGTGCCTTGATGAAGCAAGGGGGCAAGATCGAGATAGCGGCGGGCGACATCTTCCAGATTTGATGTCAGGAGATCCTCATCATGACAGACAAGCAGACGCCCGCGCAGGACGTGATAGACAAAAGACAGCGGCGCCTCATTCAACACGCGAACATCCACCGGTAAGCCGGCAATGATTGAGAGCCGGTCGGATAGCGCTGAAGCAACCGCCGCCCCGCCTTCAGTCCCGGATTCACGAAGATACAGACCGACATCGATATCGTGCACGGTGTCAGAATAGAGCAGCGAGCCATGGAGATACGCGAACCCAACCGCAGGGTCTTTCTCCAGTTCAGCCGCGAGACGGCAGACCAACGCTTCACGAGCTTCCGGTTGAATTGTGTAGCGTGTGCGCTTCATTCAAAAGACCGTATTGAGATGTCCTGATAAAACCTGGCGTGCATCTTACACCGCCTACGGAAGGAGGACAAGAAACGCACTTCCTAAAGCCCGGCGGCGCACCGAAAGCCCAATTCACCGAGAACAAAGGTTACCGGTGGCATTCGCAGAAGTAGAGTAAAAGCTCTCAGCGTTTAGCCATCAGTAGCGACAACTCCCTACGCTGCAAATTCAACTCGCACAGTACGCCCCAGACGGGCCTCAAGCGTAATAAGCATTTCGAGACTGAACTTGTCCCATTTGCCGCGTACGAGATCGGACACTCGGGATTGGGCGATTCCTAAGCGCTTGGCCGCTTCGGCCTGGGTGAGTTTCTGCTTCTCAATATAGAGACGAAGATCGCTCATGAGGCTGGAGCGCAGTTGAAGTACCGCAGCCTCAGCCGGATCGAAACCGAGGTCCACAAAGACATTGCCGCTGGATTTAACAGTTTTCTTTTTCATGACCGCACAGTCCAATACTTAGCAGCAGCGCTTAAGCCTGATTTGCACCAGAAACATTGTTTATTGAGAAATGCCCACTTTGGGGGCTGAGATTAAAACGAGAAACCCTACGCGGTGAGCCCGAGATGTTGCTCAATACTACGGACCCGTTGTTCCAAACACCCAACGCGTTCTTGAATCTGGCCCTAAGAGAGCTGAATGAGCGATCGGGTTTCCTTAAACTGTTCATCCAAATACGCTCGATCATCGGCATGACGCCGGTCGAGATGCATCTGGAACCCTTCGGCCACGAGCTGGAGTTCATGCCGGAGCCCTTCGGTCAGCACACCGGTGTGTCGTTTGGTATCGGCAATTTCAGAACGAATGGTCCCGGTAAGATTTGCCCGAAGGGCTTCAGTAGCGGCGCCGACAATCTGTTGAATTTGTGCAAGCGATTCCTGATCCATACGCCTCCCTTCGAGCAGGCAAATATTATGGCGTCAGCAGCAGTGAGTCAAACAGGACTTCCCCCCTTATAGACTCCCTCGCCTGCTTCGGCCTCGGCGGCTTCAAAACGTTTCAGGCCCATACCTTACTCAAGTTGCAACTTCGATATTTCCTGAATGGCTTGTTCGATGTTCCGACGTGCCGCCCCTTCGGTCGCAAGTTGAAGTCGCGTGATTGAGATTATCGAATCACTCATTCCTGCCGTGAACGAACTCGCGATTTTCTTCTCCCAGAGAGCTTTCTTAGGAGTCGTACTTGCCAGGATGTAATTGACTTCCATTGAAGCCGTCATATCAATTCCAAAAATCTGCTCATCCAGCTGAACAAATGTTGCTTGCAGTTGATATTTCCCTTGCCCGTCTTTCAATGCTTTCCGAAATAAACCTGAGCTCTCAACCGACGAAGCCAGTGCCTGCGTGAAATCTTCATCTGTGATATGAATCGGTTTCTTAACCGAAATGTCTGTTGCTCCAAAAACGGCTACAAAAACATCGAAGGCGCTTTTATGCACGGGGGCTGCCACCTGGGCTGTCATTGTTTCTGGTTTCAGCGTTGCAGGACAACCTGTACAGACTAGAGCCAGCAGGATCAATAGAGCACTCAATTGCGTCACTTCTTCTTTCCTTTGAATATAGTCATGAGAACCTCCTCAACCATCTCCTCAGGACTCTTTCTCTCCAGCGATGGCCGCCAAGATTGTCCATTAGCTAAGACCATCTTGGTCTGACCATCTCGGACCTGAATACTCAACTGCACCATGAACATGGTTATGTCCCACATCCACCGGTCTTGATACGTCACGATTGCATCAGCGGGTGGATCGATCACACTATTCGTCGCTGCAAACCCCATCCGCGTCAATTGATTTACAATCAGTTGATCGATCCCCCGTTGATCCGCTGCTAGCCTCTGAACAAAAACCGTCTTGATCGGCGACAGCTCCGCACCGGGCATTTTCTTGGCTTCCAGTGTTGGTGAGGCACATGCGACGAACATGAGAACGGCCGGTGCAAGAAATGCCATCTGCCTCATCTCAACCCCTTCTCGGAAATGATCGATAGACCATCATCTAACTGCTCTCGCTATATCGGCTAAAAGGTAAAAATGAGCGTCTGATAGACGCTGCTGAGAAAGGAGCTTAGCGCCGTGATGGACACCAAACTGACATTGCCATTCGTATCAATGCGATACACGGTGCTAGTTTTGTTTACGGCACTCGTAAATGGATTTTTCTTATCTGTGATAAACGTGACCAACAAACTGGTTGCGCTGTCGCTTGCCACAGTATAGGCGCCTGTGGTGTTCGCCGCGAAGGATCTTTGTGAGCAATCTGCATTAACCTGTGTGCCATTTCCGGTTGAGCCAACGTCGCCTGCGCGAACCGTCGCTGGAAGGGCGTAGGGTAGATAAAGGAACAATTCGCCCGCAGCATCGGTCGCAACTGTCGTGTTATCGTTTCGATAGTAAATCTTGCCCGTGGTTGCAAAGGGTGTAGAGATACCATTCGCAATGGTCGTACCAGTGATGGCCTCTGTAGCCACTCGGACCACGAAGTTGCACAAGGTTGCCCCCACTGCAGCCCCCAGTATCACATGTCCGCTACCTGTTATAGGTGTAGGTGGCATTGGATTGGTACCTGTTGATTGGTCAATCCATCCGGAAATAGTAAACGGCTGATTAAGGCCATTGCTTGCTATGTTCGCAAAGGCTGCTGAAACAGGAACTGTTAAGTTGGGGTCTATTGGTACCTGTGCCGTGGGAGTCGGTGATGGGGCATCGCCGCTACCACCGCACCCGCCCACGGTCAAAATAAAAGCGATCCCAAGTATGCAAAAAAGATTATTGCGCATGGACTTAAGGCCTTCCTCTCCTGATTCGAAAAATGATCTCACTCACTGAGGTGTGGTTCACTGGCTCGCCGCCTCTTCCTCTGAGAATGAGCCATTCTCGCCCTTCCCCATGGCCGAATCGATTCCTCTAATGTAGGGTTGCTATACGAAGTAGCTTATTTAGTGTGGCGAATTGTCCAGATTAGCGGTTGTGCATCGGTCGCCTATTTCTACTTGAATACTATAGTCTGTAGCTCGATAGTATTCAAGGCGTCAACATCACGGGCATGGGAACCCGTGGCGCGAAGACCTCACCGGAAGCCTTGCTGGGCAAAGAGATCGCTCGCCTTCGGAAGCGAAATGGCCTGTCGCAGGAGGAATTAGGGTTTCGTGCGGATGTTCACCGGACCTACATCAGCCAACTTGAGCGAGGGCTAAAGTCGCCAACACTGAGCGTGATTCTGAAACTGTCCCATGCGCTAAAAGCGTCAGCAAGCAAGTTGGTGGCTACCGTGGAACGGAGAGACTAGCAGACAGATTTAAGGGGTTAGCCCCCTATGGTTTTTTCATTATGTCGAAGATGGATGTGCGTCGAAATAATTGAGTAACTGACTGTATCGAAACGCAAGCTTGCTGTTTTTCGACTTTCGATGTTTTTCTAGTTGCTCAATCGCAAATGCGCGAGCCTTATTATGAAAAAAGGCATGATTAGTATCGGTCACTGAAAACTGAAATGCATCGCCGAGATAGTGGACAATCCAATAACCGTCAACGTCTTGAACAAGCATATCTAGGCAGAGTTTTGCGTACTCGCGATTAACCACGGTGAAAGGGTCAGGACCATCGTTAACACGGTATGCTTCCAAAAACTCTACAACTCGTTGACCCACAACTATTCGGGGATATTGGGCCACTTCGCTCTCAAGTTCGTATGAATTCGCGACGGCAGGACCGTACAGCCCGCTAGCAGGAAGCTCAACGCCCCAAGCAAGGTCGATCGCCCCTCGAACTGGATGGCGCTGGGCGAGGCCCAACAGGCAAAACAATCCGGAGAACTGGAGGATCTCAGTTATGCCGTTCAAAGGGCACTTGACCGCCTGGCCTCCCAAGCAAACGAACCTAATGAAGCCATCAGACCAATATTGAGTCTTCACCCGCTTCAGCCGCATTTCATCATAGACAACTCTTTCCTCATCAGTTAGGGAAGTGCGTAGAGGCGAGTTCGGATTTGCGACAGCAGCATTCACGATAGCGTCTATGTCACGTTGGAGCTGAAGAATTGGTCCCACTGTATTTCGAAGAATCTTCTGGAAAGCACGGTCATCAGCTTCAGACCTAATAATTGGCAGCAGACCCTGGCCGCGAAGGGCATCTCGCTGGCCTAGCAAATCTATGAAACTGGTGCAGTAGTTGCCCGCAGAGTATTCCGGCATATTAGGAGTAGGGCTTTCTGTCATACTTTCTTACCTTTACCCTGCTAACCCTTCCCACTCATCATGTCCGCATCGCCAGGTCGAGCAGACCCCCCTCCCTCAATCCCAAATCACTCACCAGCACGCTCGACATCCCCAGTGTCTCCATCACCGTCCGGATGATGATCGCACCGGCAGCGATGACTTCCTCGCGGTTCCTTTCGCAGGCTGGGGCAGCGAACGCGATCGGATCTCTTCCTACTTCTAGAAGCCCACCGCCCTGACCTCCTGCGGCTTGTCCTCAAGAGTTGAGCAGCGCACGAAACTCTTCGAGCGTCAGACCTGCTTGCCGCAGCATTTCATGAAATAGCCACTTGGGGATGTCGCGTTTGTGCTGGTGGCTGATCCGGACTCGCAGAATCGAGCCATTCGGCAGGAACTTTCGCCAGGTTTCGTGTTTTTCCGAGCGGAGATGCTCGAACCCCGCCCGCTTCAACACAACCCGGAAATCGCTATACGTGAACGAGGCCATGCTTGATCTCGATCAGCGTCCGCAACTCCCAATCGGTTTTACAAGCGGCAATGGCCTCAATATATGGCAGATGATGGGCTCTGTTGGGACTCGTGGCATACCGGTCGCGGTCCTGGAGATATTCTTTCGCGTAGTCTCGAATCGCTTCGATCAGATCATCCAGCGCGGCAGCGGCGGTGGTGGGAAGTTCTGTCACAAGATCTAATTCCGGACACTTGGCACAATAGTGGCCGTTGTCCTTCGCAAGAAGAACCGTCAGAAGAGGCTCCGCTACCATGATCCTGGGTTCTTTGGCTCTACGACGGGGCACCTTCGAAATGGCCATGAAAGTTCCTCCCACTGAGCGGCATTGTAGTCGAACACCTGGGTACGAGCAACTCTACTCCCTTGCTCACGGATTTCCCATCCGACTCACCAAATCGATCAGCACTCCTTCCCGCAATCCCAGATCACTCACCAACACGCTCGACCTTCCCAGCGTCTCCATCACCTTCCTGATGATGATGGCGCCGGCGGCGATGACTCGTTCGCGGCTCTTTTCCAGGCCCGGCAACCCCACACGGTCGGCCTTCTTCCGGCCGAGCAAGATCTCTTCAAGTTCGCGGACGGTATCGAGTCGAAGCGTGTAATTATGAATCCGGGCCGGCTCATAGACCGGGAGTTTCTGCGCCATGGCCGCGAGTGCGGTGACGGTTCCAGCTGTGCCGACGAACTGGACGGTCGACGAGCGCGGCATGGCCGCCGTCGCCGCTTCCGTTTCGTGTCGTACCCATTCACGCGCTTGCTGAATTTCAAGCGGACTCGGCGGATCGCCTCGCAATACCCGTTCGCACAAGCGCACGACGCCGATGTCGATGGAGCGGACGACCGGCGCCTGCCCTGGCCGATCCAGAATAAACTCGGTGCTGCCACCACCGATGTCCAGCGCCAGCATATCGGTCACGCCAGACGGCAGGCCGGAGCGAATGCCGAGTAACGTGCGCCGCGCCTCTTCGTCGCCGGTGATGACTTCGACATCGAATCCGGCTTCATGTTTCACGCGATCCAGAAACTCGGCACGATTGGCGGCATCGCGGACGGCGCTCGTCGCCACAGCCGTACAACCATCGACTCGATAGGTCTCAATGACCGCCTTCCATTCCCGCAAGCACTGAATCACTCGATCCATCGCCGCCTGGCTCAAGCGCTTATTCTGATCGACGCCTTCACCCAGGCGGAGAATGCGCCGCTCGGATCGCAGCTCTTTGAGAGGCATGTTCGGCGAGAGATCGGCGATGAGAAGTCGACAGGTGAGAGTCCCGATATCGATACCGGCGAACCGACGCGGGCGAACGGAGGGGGCGCTCATTGCTCGTTCCGGATCTCGTCCATCTCGGCTTCGAGTTTCTTCCGGGCATCTTTCAACTGCTGAATCTCGCGGACCACGCGGCCAATTTCTTCGTCGTATGTCACCCGTTCGGCCGTCTCGCCCCGTTCTTTCATTTCAACGGCCCGCTCACCGATGTCTTTATAGAGATCAGACAATTCCTGATCGATTTTCCGGACATCCAGCCGCATTCGGAGTAATTCCGTCTCTTCCAGCGCACGGCCGGCGACATGCGCCGTGCCCAATCGCAAGGTTGCGAGCCCTGACCGGAAATCGTCTTTCAACCGCTGCAATAATCCCATGCCTCTCCTTAACTGATCGACCCCAACTCCAACTTCTGCTCCCACTTCCTCAACATCGCTTCTTTCAATCCCTGATGCCCCGGCGCGCTCAGCTGGGGATCCT
>CAZXNN010000084.1:0-11155 GCA_964641915.1 uncultured Nitrospira sp.
CAAATTCTTTCCCCGTCGCACCGCACGACTGTGCAATATCATTCTCATGGTGCGGAAAGATCAGGTCCATCCCGCCGCCATGGATATCAAACGTCTCGCCCAGGTGCCGAATCGACATGGCGGAACACTCAATGTGCCACCCCGGCCGTCCCTGCCCCCACGGACTCAGCCAGGCAGGCTCGCCGGGCTTAGCACTTTTCCACAGGGCGAAGTCCATCGGGTGCCGCTTTCGTTCGTCCACACCCACCCGAGCCCCGGCTTGGAGATCCTCCATCTTCCGCTTAGACAGTCGCCCGTAGTCTCCATATTTTGCAACTTCGAAGTAGACATCTCCGTCCACTTGATACGCCAACCCCTTGGCGATCAAGACTTCGGTCAGCCGAACGATGTCGGCCATATGCTCAGTCGCTTTGGGCTCGATCGACGCGGGGCGCACGCCCAACCGTCCCATATCATCGTGATAGGCCTGAATGTATGTCGCAGTAATCGTGTCACAAGTGACATGCTGCTCATTGGCGCGTTTGATAATCTTGTCATCGACGTCGGTGAAGTTCTTGGCGAACTCGACGCGAAGGCCGGAATATTCCAGATACCGCCGAACCACATCGAACACCAGAGCACTGCGCGCATGCCCGATGTGGCAATAGTCATAGACCGTTACCCCGCACACGTACATGCGCACGATGCCTGGCACGAGCGGTTCAAACGCGTCCTTCTTCCCTGTCAACGTGTTGTAGATCTTGAGCATGAGGTCAACCTACGGCAGTGTCGCGCGCCCCTTCGGCCAGTGCGACCAAATAAAGAGCCCAATGATGATGGCCAGAATCACGCCGATCACGATATCAAACCCATGAAAATATTGCCGCAGATCTTCCCAATGCTCGCCCATCTTGAACCCGATATACGCAAGGAGGTAGCACCAGGGCAACGCACCGAGAAACGTGAACAGCACAAAACGAGGGAAGTTCATCCGGGCGATGCCGGCCGGTAATGAAATAAATGTACGCACCACCGGCAGCATCCGGCTGAAAAACACCGCGGCTTCCCCGTATTTCAGGAACCAGCGATCGGCAATGTCGAGATCCCGATGCGACACGAGAAAGTACGGGCCATACCGCTCCACGAACGGGCGGCCACCCCAAACCCCGGCGTAGTAGGCTACTATGGAGCCAACGACGTTCCCAATCGCTCCAGCCAGCGTCACCCCGATCATCGTGAACTGCCCGGACAGCACCAGATAGCCGGAAAACGGCATAATAATCTCGCTGGGCAACGGAATGCAGGCGCTCTCCACCGCCATGGTGAACAGAATTCCGGCATAGCCGAATCGGGAAATGCAGGCAATGACAAAGCGACTCAGCTCCCCGATAATCGCTTCAATGAGATCTCCGATCATCGATTACCCCTTCCGTCGTGAGGCTGATTGCCCGCGTAACTTGGGGCTCACCGACTTGCCTTGAATCATCGGTTCCCAGCCACGAAAATGATCAAGGGCTGCGTAGTTGGTGCAGTCCAGATGAATCGGTGTCACCGACACCCGTCCCTCCTCGAGCGCTTCATGATCAGCGTTTTTGCTCCGGCTCCAGGATACCCGCGTGCCGGCGATCCAGAAATATTTCCTGCCATGCGGATCGAGCTTCTCGATAATGGGATTATCAAAGCGCCGGCGACTGAGACAGGTGACCCGCACTCCCTTGATGGAACGCAACGCACGATTCGGCACATTCACATTCAACAATGTTTCATCGGGCAGTCCTTGCTCCAGCACGAGCCGGACGATGCGTGCCGCATAGTCGGCAGCGACGGGAAACCGAAAGGTCTCTCGCCCCTCCTGTGATACGGCAATCGATGGAATGCCAAGAATCGCCCCCTCCATCGCCGCAGAAACGGTGCCAGAATAGAGGACATCATCCCCAAGATTGACGCCCTTATTGATTCCGGACACCACAATGGCAGGAGGCTTCGGCATGACTTTGAGCAGTGCCAAGTTCACACAGTCCACCGGCGTGCCGTTGACGGAAAATGTCCGCGGAGCCAGCCGATGCAGACGAAGGGGTTTATGCAGCGTTACGGCATGGGCGACGGCGGTACGTTCCCGATCCGGCGCCACCACCCACACCTCGCCGATCGCCTTGAGCGCTTCGGCCAATAGCGTCAGGCCTGGCGAGTCGATCCCATCGTCATTTGTGACCAAGATTCGCATGTGATTCCAGTCATAAAAAAAGCTGCGCGAGGCAGCTTGTGTTCCATCCCTACAGCTGACCGAAAGGCCGCGTCACTATCGCTGCCTCATGCTCAGCCGCCAAGGGCCTCCGAAAAGATTGGTCGGGGCGGCGGGATTTGAACCCACGACCACTCGCACCCCAAGCGAGTACGCTACCGGGCTGCGCTACGCCCCGACATCTTCTCTGTATGATTCTGATCTCTATTGTCGCTTGTGCAACCCCGGAAAGGCAATGGGGATGTTACGGACGTCTTATCGTGAATGCGCGTCGATGATTTTCACAATGGCCTGGAGATCCCCGCGCAGTTTCTTGGCCAACTCTTGAGGGGTGAGCTTTCGAGAAGCCGCCCGCCCGCGCCTGGCCCAATACCGCTTCACTCCCTCCAGCGTATGACCTTCGTCATACAACATCCGCTTAATTTCAAGAACGGTCTCAATGTCCCGACGAATATAGAGTCGCTGATTTCCACGACTTTTCTTCGGACTCAGGAACTTAAACTCAGACTCCCAAAAACGTAGCACATAAGCAGGGAGCTTCGTCAGTTGACTGACCTCCCCGATTTTATAGAAAACTTTGCTCCCCAGCCTGGGTTCAATCCCCATGACCGGCCCTCATGCGGTGGTCACGATGTGGGTCTCGCGATAGCTACGAATTGACGTACTTCTTAAAGACTTGGCTTGGGCGGAATGTGACGACGCGACGCGGGGTAATCCCAATTTCTTCACCTGTACGAGGATTGCGCCCCTTGCGAGAACCTTTACTGCGAACGACGAAATTCCCGAAGCCCGCAATTTTGACGGACTCACCCTTTTGCAGCACCGACTTGAGGAGATTGAGCACAAGTTCAACGATATCGGCCGCCTCATTTTTCGAAATTCCTACCTGCTTGAATATCTCGTTCGCGATATCAGCCTTTCTCATGCCACCCCCCTCCGTGACCGCTGCACATTCCCATCACGCAACCTCCGATGAAGTTGCACTCTAAAGACGGAAAGTTCTGCTTAAGTTACGTGAGGTTACGAGTTCTGTCAAGAATAAACATTGCCAGACAGGCGGGAGGAGCTCGTTAACGCTTCGAAAGAAGCTTGTACTCAATGCTGTCGGCCAAGGCTTGCCAAGTCGCCTCTATAATGTTCTCGGAGACCCCGACCGTTCCCCACTTATCTTTGTGGTCACCGGATTCGATCAGGACCCGCACCTTCGACTCGGTTCCTTTATTAGCCGCGAGCACTCGAACCTTGTAGTCGAGGAGCTTCACTTCTTGCAATTGTGGGTAGAACTTTTCCAGCGACTTACGCAGCGCATGATCCAGCGCATTCACCGGCCCGGCACCCACCGCTGCGGTGTGCTCGACCACTCCGCCAACCTTGACCATCACGGTCGCCTCTGAAAGTGGAACGCCATCCTCTTGCTTTTTCTCAACAATCACGCGGAATCCCAGCAGTTGGAACGCCGGCTTATGAGTCCCCATCGCCTTGCGCATCAACAACTCAAACGAGCCCTCAGCGCCTTCAAACTGGTAGCCCTCATTTTCACGCTCTTTGAGCGTATCGATCAGCTCTTGCACCTTCGCATGGTCCTTCGACAACTTGATGCCGTAGGCCTCGATCTTGTCTAACAGCCCGCTGCGGCCCGCGTAGTCCGATACCAGCACACGCTGGCGATTCCCGACCCTCTTCGGATCAACGTGCTCATACGTTAACGCATTCTTCAGCACCGCATGGATATGGACACCGCCCTTATGAGCAAACGCAGAATCGCCCACATAGGGCTGATGCTTATTGGGCATCAAGTTCGCAATTTCCGTGACGAATCCAGACACATCTTTCAAATGACTGAGCCGTTCGCCGAGCGCCGGACGCCGCATCTTCAATTCCAGATTGGGAATGATTGAACAGAGATTGGCATTCCCACAGCGCTCACCGATCCCATTGATCGTCCCCTGCACTTGAACAATGCCGGTCTCGATCGCCACCAGCGAGTTCGCCACCGCCATTTCACAATCATTGTGGGCGTGGATACCCAACGGCACCTTGATTTCCTGGCGAACGACCTCGCAGATCGCTCGAATCTCCCACGGCATCGCTCCGCCGTTCGTATCGCAGAGAATGACGCGTTCAGCCCCGGCCGCCACCGCCTTCCGAATCGTATTCAGCGCATACTCCGGATTCGTCTTGTACCCGTCGAAGAAATGCTCGGCATCGTAAAACACCCGCCGGCCCTTGCTTTTGAGGTGCGCGATGGAGTCGCCGATCAATTCGAGATTTTTCGCCAGCGAGATCCCCAACGCATCGGTCACATGCAGCGACCAGGTTTTCCCGAACAGCGTGATGGTCTTGGTTTCAGCCGCAAGGAGCGCCTGCAGATTCTGGTCTTTCTGGACGGAATCGCTGGCTTTGCGCGTCGATCCAAAGGCAATGACCGAGGCATGCTTGAGCGGGGTCGTCTTCATGATCCGGAAGAATTCGATGTCTTTCGGATTGGCTCCCGGCCAGCCGCCTTCAATATAATGCACGCCGAGCTCGTCCAGCTTTTGAGCCACGCGGACTTTGTCTTCCGCTGAAAAACTGACATCCTCAGCCTGCGCGCCGTCGCGAAGCGTCGTATCGTAAATTTCCAAAGCGGCGGCTCGATCGAGGGTAAGAACAGGAATGACGACAGGCTCCTCCGGCGGAGCGGAGCGAGCAGGACGAGTCTGTGAGGATTTTCGAGCCATCGTCTGAAAGACTAACAGGAGTGAGAAGGATCTGTCGAGCGGGAACCAGCCAACACCGCGTTACTTGTTCGGCCGGTCGCCTGGTGGAACCCGATCGAGGCCAAATGCCGTATGCAGTGAGCGCATGGCCAATTCCAAATACTTCTCGTCGATGACGCAGGAGATTTTGATCTCCGACGTGCTGATCATCATGATGTTGACCCCTTCACGGGATAACACCTCGAACATCTTCGCCGCGACACCTGAATGCGAGCGCATGCCCACGCCGATGAGCGAGACCTTGGCAATCGCTTCGGTAATCGCCACACTTCTGGCCCCGACATCTTTGGCCACACCTTGGAGCAACGGTGTCGCGGTGCGCAAATCCGCCCGGGGAACGGTGAACGACAGGTCCGTCAACGCATCCTGACTCACATTCTGAATGATCATGTCGACGTTGATGTTGGCCTGGGCGACGGGCCCGAAAATTTTTGCCGCGATGCCGGGCTTGTCGGGCACACCGACCATCGTGATTTTTGCCTGGTTCCGGTCTCCCGTGACTCCCGCCACGGCCACCGCTTCCATGTCCGCATCTTCACGTGTCACGAGAGTCCCCTTTCCTTCTTTGAAACTCGAGTTCACCTCAACCGGGACGTTGAACTTCGCGGCGAACTCCACCGATCTGGCCTGCAGCACCTTCGCGCCGAGGCTGGCCATTTCCAACATTTCTTCATATGAAATCTTATCGATCCGCCGCGCCGCAGGCACCACATTGGGATCCGAGGTGTAGACCCCATCCACATCGGTAAAAATGATGCAACGATCGGCTTTCAATGCCGCGGCCAAGGCCACCGCAGACAGATCAGATCCACCGCGTCCTAGGGTCGTGACATCCGACTGTTCATTGATTCCCTGGAATCCCGCTACCACGGGAATGATGCCTTTTGCCAACGCCTCGCGAAGCCGGTCGGCGGAGACTCGTGCAATCCGGGCCTTGGTATGAGCGCTGTTGGTGACAA
Source organism: uncultured Nitrospira sp. (assembly GCA_964641915.1). GTDB lineage: Bacteria > Nitrospirota > Nitrospiria > Nitrospirales > Nitrospiraceae > Nitrospira_D. Next base: position 5,940 of record CAZXNN010000084.1, read on the forward strand.
TGCCGACTTGCCGTCCGGTGTAGGACCGGGCATTCAGTCCTCGGCCGCGAAGATCCATCGCCAAGAGCGCCACGGTCACGCGCTCCCCCGTGGACAACAACATGTCCATCTCACGGTCATCGGGCGTCGCCGCCGCCTCGTGCGCAAGCTTGATCAATCGATCCGTCTCACCGCTCATCGCAGACAACACGACGACCACCTGATCTCCGGCGCGATGCGATTGCGCGACCCGCTCTGCGACTCGATGGATCCGTTCGATCGTGCCGACCGAGGTCCCGCCGTATTTCTGAACAATCAACGCCACCGACTCACCCTTTGGCAAACAGCTGAATTACAAACTGACTGGCATCACGGACCGGCGCCTTGGAGACCTGTGCATCCGTCTCGGTGGTCCGATAAATTCGTTCGATCATCCCGACCAATGTCCCGTCCTATTTCTGACCGATCAACGCTACCGACTCACCCTTTGGCAAACAGCTTGATCACAAACTTACTGGCATCACGGACCGGCGCCTTGGAGGCTTGCGCATCCGTCTCGGTAAATCGACGACCGCCTGCCGCCCCCTCCTTGCCGGGGCCCTCCCCAAACACCGCAAACGCCCGTCCCTGCACCCCTTCGCCATGGTCACACAGCGCGAGAAATCGATACGAGCCTTTCTTTGCGAGCCCCTCCAGGATCGGCCCGACGAGGTCCCGGTCAAACTCTTCAATGGCCTGCACCGTCGCATTCACATCGCTGCCATGCACCACTTCATCGGACAAGGAGGCATGGACATAGACAAAATCTTTCTTGGCGAACTCATCAAGGACCGTTGCCGTCATCGCCTTAAAGTGTTCGTCACCGAGCCCTGGAGAATCCGACGCGTCCAACCCGGCGCATAATCCAACCCCACGGTGGACGTCGCTGGAGGCCACAACCGCCCCGGTGACGTGAAATCGTTCCGTCAGGCTAGGCCATGGAATCGCACGCCCCTCTCCCCATAGCCAGATACAATTGGCCGGATTCTTCCCTGAAGCCAGCCGCTCTTTATTGATGGGATGATCGCGCAGAATGACATGCGACGTTTCCATCAATTCTCTCAGAATATCGGCGCCGTCCCCCGTCGGGAGCGCATCCCCGATCAAGCGGCCTCTCACCGACTGCGGATCCACACACACGGCCCGTGGCTTGCCCTTCATCCACACCATGACGTGACGATGGCCCGTACCGGGGTAAAACTGCATCGTTTCAGAGCCGAGCTGCTCGTTGATCGCCTCGATCAATTCACGCGCCTCCTCCGTTTCGATGAGGCCGGCCGTCGCATCATCGAGGACGACATGCGCGCTTAACTTCTTGATATCGGCGCCGACTTTCCCGCCTTCCGGCTTCACCGTGACCATCGTACAACGATAGACCACATCCTGCTCCGTCACGGACACGCCGAGACTGGCGGCCTCGAGCGGACCGGGGCCTTGATAGTATTTCTTGGGGTCGTACCCGAGAATCGCCGTCCCGTTGAGACCGCTGCCATGGCGATGCCCCTCCGAAGGAATCATAACCAGCCCGAGTTCGCCGATCCGTGTCAATCGATCAAGATGAGGCGTGGCAGCCGCCTGGAGCGGCGTGCGTCCTCCCAGAGCATCCTGCGCATGACCCGCTAACCCGCCAGCATGGAGAATCAGATACTTCATTGAGATCAGACCCTCATCGCGCGTTTAAGAACCGGGCAACATCCGAGGATGTCGCCTTGACAGTCAACGGCGGTTTCGACACGCTGATCGCCGTATCGGCATCTTTCAATCCATGTCCGGTCAGCGTACACACCACCGTCTCCCCTTCCCGTAATTTCCCGGCTCGGCCCAGCTTCGTCACCCCTGCGACGGACGCGGCAGAAGCCGGCTCACAAAACACCCCCTCCGTGGCCGCCACCAGCATATAGGCTTGAAGAATTTCTTCATCGGTGACCAGGTCGATCGCGCCGGACGATTCCTCCACCGCGGTCGACGCCGCAGCCCAGCTTGCCGGATTCCCGATGCGAATGGCTGTGGCAATCGTTTGCGGTTCTTCCACCACCCGGCCCAAGACCATCGGGGCGGCTCCCGCCGCCTGAAAGCCCATCATGCGCGGCAACTTGGTCGTCTGATTCGCGGCCCGATACTCACGATAGCCTTTCCAATAGGCCGTAATGTTCCCGGCATTCCCGACCGGCAACACATGAAGATGCGGCGCATCCCCTAATTGATCGCAGACTTCAAAGGCGGCCGTCTTCTGGCCTTCGATTCGAAAGGGATTGATGGAATTGACCAGCTCAATATGGTGCGCGACCGAGAGATCTTTGACGATCGTCAGGGCCTGATCGAAATTGCCTTCGATTTGGATAACCGTCGCCTGATGCATCATGGCTTGCGACAGTTTTCCGAGCGCGATCTTGCCCGCAGGGATCAATACATAGACAGCCAGTCCGGCGCGGGCCCCGTAGGCGGCGGCGGCGGCGGAGGTATTGCCGGTCGATGCGCACATGACCGCGCGCGCACCTTGCTCCACCGCCTTCGAGATCGCCATCGTCATCCCGCGATCTTTGAATGAGCCGGTGGGATTGGCACCCTCAAATTTTAAGTAGAGATCGACACCCGGAGCGATCGCCTTCGCCAAACGCTCCGCGCGAATGAGCGGCGTATTGCCTTCCCCCAAACTGACGATCGGCGTCGCCCCCGTCACCGGAAGAAACTTTCGATATTCTTCAATAATTCCGCGCCAACGAGCCATCCGACTACTCATCCTTCCCTTCCACGCGGATCAGCGTGACGGGCTCAGAAATAAAGGCCTGACGATTGATTTCACGAATCGCCCTCTGCACATCCCGCTCTTTCGCCATATGCGTCTTGATCACCACCGGAACCGTCTGCCCTTCGCGACGGCCCTGCTGAAGCATCGACGAGATGCTGATCTCGCAGCGGCCAAGCTCTCCGGCAATCTGCGCCAACACCCCCGGTCGATCCACCACCATGAATCGGAGATAGTACAACGAGCTGATGTCTTCCATGGGCTTGATACAGATCGGCCGCCGCTGATCTTGCTGAAACGAAGCCGGGGGAACACGCCCGGCCGCGCCCTTCAACAGATTTCGCCCGATCGCGATCACGTCGCTCACCACCGCACTGCCGGTCGGCATGGAACCCGCACCACGGCCATGGAGGATCACGTCGCCCACGGCATCACCGACGAGATGGATCGCGTTATAGACTCCCTCGACTTTGGCGATCGGAGAATCGGACGGCACCATGGTCGGATGCACCCGCGCTTCCACGGCCCCGTCATTGAGCTTGGCAATCCCCAAGAGTTTGATCGTGTATCCAAACTCCCTCGCGTACGCGATGTCCTGTTCCGTTATGTTGGTAATCCCTTCGGTGTAGATCTCTTTGAAATTGATCGGCGTTCCAAAAGCCAGATTCGCCAGAATGGCGAGCTTGTGGGCCGAGTCAATCCCGGCCACATCGAAGGTGGGATCCGCTTCCGCATACCCGGCTTGCTGAGCATCGTTGAGGACCGCGTCGAAACTGTGCCCGTCGCGCGTCATCCGGGAGAGAATATAATTCGACGTCCCGTTGATAATGCCGTAGATCGATTCGATACGATTCGCTGCCAGCCCTTCGGTCAGCGCCCGAATGACCGGTATTCCGCCGCCCACACTGGCTTCGAACCCAAGGTCCACATGCTGCGACTCCGCCGCCGCGAAAATTTCTTCTCCGTGCAACGCCAGGAGCGCTTTATTGGCCGTGACCACATGTTTGCCGGCGGCAATCGCGTCGAGCATCACACGCTTGGCAAAATCGTAGCCGCCGACCAGTTCGATCACAATATCGATTGCCGGATCGGCAAGTACCTGCTTCACATCCGTCGTCAGCACAGCGGGCGGCACCGCCACTCCGCGATCACGGGTGATATCGAGATCGGCGATCCGCAACAGCTCGACCGGAACGCCGACCCGCCGACGGATTAAGGCCGCGTTCTTGAACAAGACTTTCGCGACGCCGGTTCCGACGGTCCCAAATCCGATCAGGCCGACACCGATGCGGGTTTTCATTCTTCCGACCCTTCGAGCTTCAACACCTTCTTAATCCCCCGAACCGCCTGTCTGGTTCGATGCTCGTTCTCGACCAGCCCGAACCGCACATACTCATCGCCCCCCTCACCGAACCCGATGCCGGGAGAGACCGCCACCTTCGCTTCACGCAGCAGCAGCTTCGAGAACTCCAACGACCCCATGTGCCGATAGGCCTGCGGAATCTGCGCCCAGACAAACATCGTCGCCAGCGGCTTGGTCACCTGCCAGCCGACCCGGTTCAAGCCGCCCACCAACACATCCCGCCGCTTCTGATAGCGCAACACGGTCTCTTTGACGCAGTCCTGCGGCCCGTTCAACGCAATCACGCTGGCGATCTGGACCGGTTGAAAAATACCGTAGTCGAGATAGCTCTTGATCTTCGCCAAGGCTCCGACCACTTCCCGATTGCCGACACAGAATCCCACCCGCCACCCGGGCATGTTGTAGGCCTTCGACAGCGTATAGAACTCGACGCCGATATCCTTCGCGCCGGGGACCTGGAGAAAACTCGGCGCCTTATAACCATCAAACACCAGATCGGCATAGGCGAGATCGTGAATGACAATCACGTTGTGCTCTTTGGCAAACGCGACAATCTTCTTAAAAAATGAAATATCGACTACCGCAGTCGTCGGATTGTGCGGAAAGTTGATGACCAGGATTTTCGGGCGCGGCATCGTCTGCCGATAGACCCGTTGCAAGTCCTCAAAGAAATCGCTGTCCTGGCGCAGTTCGATCCCGCGCACCTCGCCCCCGGCAATGATGAAGCTGTACATGTGGATGGGGTACGTCGGCGTGGGCGTGAGCACCACGTCACCGGGACCGATCATCGCCAGCGCAAGATGAGCCAGGCCCTCCTTGGATCCGATCGTGACGATGGCTTCCGTTTCGGGATCCAGCTCGACATTGTAATTCCGCTTGTACCAACCGCAAATCGCATGACGCAGCTTGGTGATGCCGCGCGACGCCGAGTAGCGGTGGTTCTTGCCTTTGCGGGCGGCTTCAATCAGTTTGTCGACGATGTGAGGCGGCGTCGGCTGGTCGGGATTGCCCATCCCGAAATCGATGACATCCTCTCCGCGTTGTCGAGCTTCTTACATGAGGCTCTGCACCTGAGCAAACACATCTGGC
>CAZXNN010000085.1:0-11118 GCA_964641915.1 uncultured Nitrospira sp.
AGAACGGCGGAGCCGGCTTTATCGCGACCTGGTTGGAAAAGCCCGACACGCCGCACTTCAAGGACGAGGTTCAATTAGGAAAGTACATCGGTTCCATAATAGACCGAAGAGCTGCTGCGGCTTTCGGCGCAGGCAATGGTGGTAGCCGTGAAAATCCTTGCAGCATCTATTCGGGGCCTGTGGCGGGTGCCTGTAATCAGGGGGATAAAGGAGCCATGGACCGTTACCAGGAGCATCAAGAAACCCTGGAAGATAAGCGGAAGTATGGCGTCCAGTGAACGCCTCCTCTGTGCTATCAACGCGATCGGCGTTGTGCGCAGACAGCCTCTCTCGTGGAGGGATGCCCTGTTCCACGAAATTTACTGTGTCGGCGACGGCGGGCCGGCCAGATCGTGGTCCCAGAAGGGCGGAAGCGGGTAGCTGCGGTAGCCGTACCCGAATTCCTCGAATCGCCTGGTGATGCGTTTCGTATTCTTCGAATCGGAGGGTTCGCGAGCCTCCATCAATCGCCGATAAGGAATGCGGGGATCCTGTTTGGGTAAGACCTTCCGGTCCGTCGCACAATGCATCAGCCACCCGATGAGATAATCGCGCATGAGTTCGCGATCCTCCCACGCACCATAGACGGCTTCGTCGAGATCGAGCGCCTGGTCGGCGGCGATTCCGGCGATATCGAACGGCTGTTGGACCGGCTTTCCCCTTTGTGGTCGCGGTGCCCCACCATTGTCACGGGTCCAATCTGGCCCCCGGTAGTTCGGGACCGATGTGGCGAAGCAATCATCCACCGTCTTTTCTAACACCGTCGGTTGCGACTTGCCTCGTGGAGCTGCCGGTTTCTCAGGTACCCGTTTGATGCCTTTGCCTCCGCCATTGTCCGGAGCGGGAGACGGCTGAGGCGTCGGTTGAGTCTGGACGTCATCGGGGGCTGTTCCGCCGCCGGTGGAGGCGAACTGGTCTGATTGGGGACCGGCCTGACGCGTAGCCTGGTTTACGCAGTCGGTGAAGGCTTTTAACTTTTTTCCTCGGAGCGTAATTTGTTCATTCGCCTGCCGGACCAACTCGGTTTGCCGCCTGCTGTCGCCGGGACGTTTGGCTTCTTCATAGAGGGCCAACGCGGTATCTTGAAATGCCTTGGCCTCATCAAGAATCGAAAGACAGTGGCTGGATTTCTGCTTGAATTCCGTCGAATGGTTGTCGTACCAGCGGTGCGCGCCGCCGACGGCAAAGCGGTCATACGCTCCCTGGGAGCTGAAGACATCGGAGCCGACCGGTTGTGCGTGACTGATCGATAGATGGCCCAAGAGGGCACAAGAGATCAGAAGGATCGCGATTCCATGTAGGGCAAGTCGACACATTGGGTCCTATCGCTGGCGCGTCGTGGTGTATTTCGTTCCGCTGGCGCCGATTAATTGCAGGGTATCGTCGCCTATGACTTCGTACGACATCGAGCCGATCTGTCCTGACTGCTCGTCGTGCAGCAGGATCTGACCACGCAAGGGTTCGGTCTTGCCGCGGCGCCCTCGCTGTGAACCTTGCAAGTAGGCGATTCCGCTTATTGTCGCCCCATCGGTGACGGTGACCAGCCTGTATCGCGAATCAGCCTGGATCGTCAGGATCCGTTTCGGGGCGGCTGGATTGTCGGGAACCATCTCCCATCGCCCGATGAGTCGTGGCGCGATGCGTGCGAGGGGAGGCAGACCGGATAGCGTGCGGCGCACCGTCATGTGCTGACGTTCGGCCTCGCGTTGCGCCTGTCGTTCCGTTGCTCGCTCGAGTTGCTCGCGGGCCTGTAGTTCTTGTCGCGCCTTCAATTCAGCCAGGCGAAATTTTTCTTCCGGTGTTTCGGCGTACGGATCGTGATAGGGAAGCGGAGGCAGGCGGAGCATTGCCATATTGATCTCTTTGATTTGCTTCCGCAGATGATCGGGCACGCCGGTGCCCGCTTCAAACAGCACGGCCTGTGCGCCCTTGGTGTCGCCTTGCGCGATCAATTCCTTGGCGAGGAGGATTTGTGCTTCCTTAGCCGGCACGCCGGCGAGTCCGCCGAAGTTGGTGTGGCCATAGCCATCGCCGATTTGCGGTGTGCCGGCCATCCTGAGAGGCCCGAACATGGCGGCGGTCCGAAGGTGTTTGACTGATTCATCGTGCTTGCCCATGGCCGAGTGGATCTTGCCGGTTTGCAGATGAGCATCGGCGATCAGGGTCGCGGCGTTGTTCGGTCCGACGACCAACGAGCCTCCTTCCGGTTGCTGGTCCGGCCACAAGGCGCTGAACATTTCCTCTGATTCAAAGCCCGGTCTCATCCGTTTTTCATAACCGAGCACGGCTTGATAGTGGATCAGCGCTTCCTGCTGTTTTCCTTTTTGCTGGAGCGGCCCGGCGAGGTGAAAGCGAGCTTGCGTCGCCAGCCCGAATTCGAGCGCGTCCCGGCCGAGCAGCGCTCCTGTTTCTGGCGTCTGTTCATCCAATTGCAGGCGCGCTTCTTCCAAAGCGAGGGCCGTTCGATAGTATGCCGTCGCTTCGTCGGTCTTGCCGTCCGCTTCGGCGATCACTCCGAGGTAGGCGGGGATACGGGCATCTTCAGGATCGACCTGCCAAGCCCGGACGAGATAACCCTTGGCTGCCTGCCAGGCGGTTTTCTCCGCGTTTCTCCATGCCATCCTCAACAGTGGTGCGGCGGTGGTTTGGAAAAGATTGGAGAAGACCAATTGCTGTTCTTCGGCCTTCACCTGTTGCCCTGTCCTGGCGTAATGCTGGACCAACCGTTGTTGCGCCATGAGTGACTTCGGGTCGAGCTTCACCGCCTGTTCGAAATGATGTTGGGCCTGGTCGGTCTTGCCGTCCCACAGGGCCAGATCTGCCAGGAGTAGGAATCCTTCCACCGTACCGTTGGTCACAGTGGCGGCTCTTTCCATGGCGGCCCTCGCTCGCCGGCGGAGTTCAGTTGCCGTCGCATCGAGTTGGTCCGCGCGCTGAACATCAGCCTGCGACGGCGGGCTGCACGTCGTGGTGGTCTTGACTTCGATAACGCCGTCGCTTCGACGGGTTTCGCTGGTAGAACTGGTGCATCGATCCCGACGGAGGTTCCAGGATTCATTCGACATCTGATTCGCGCGCATCGCACGAAATCTCGCGTAGAGACTCAGGGCATCCGGATTGTCGCCGGACAACTTCAAGGCTTGGTCCGCCAGCTGATCCGCTTGGTTGAACTCTCCCAATCCCGTGAGCGCGATCGCTTTCTGCATCATGGCGCCGACATGCGTGGGCGTGATCCCAAGAGCCTGCTCGGCGATGCGGATTGCCCGCCGGAGCTCTTGCTCACGGGACACTTGCAACCGATAGGGCTGGAGGGCGCGTCGAGGCTCCACGTGTTCGCCGCGAACGTCGGCTTCTTCGACGATATACGATGCCAGATCCACGAGCTTGTCAGGATTTTTCGGGTTGTCCCGTACGGCATCATCGAGGATGCGAAGGCGGCCTTGATAGAGTTCATCATAGCGGAGCCGGTGCTCCCCCTTCACTCGATGGATGTTCGTTGCGATGTCGATCAACTGCTCCAGCGGCTTGCTTAATGCGGCGGCCTCCTGCAGTTCACTCGGATATTTGTCGGCCGAGCCTTTGGTCTTGTGTTTGCTGAGTTCGCCCTCGACGGCTGATCGGGCGGACCGTGTCGCGAACCAGCCGCCAAGTTTCTTGTAGATCTCAAGATCCGCGGTCATCTGTTGCTCATCGCCCATGCGGGCGGCGGCTGTGGCCCGGCCAAGATAGGCATCTGACATATCAGTTTTGAACGTCAACGCGATCGTAAATTCTTTCCGAGCCGAAGCCGGACGGCCTGCATTGAGCCAAGTCATGCCAGCCTGGTAGTGGGCATCGGGATCTCCTGGGTTTCCCGCGAGCGCTCGCGCGACATGGGCCATGTTGTTTGGAGTCGGTTTGCCGTCCGATGCCTGTTTTGCCCGCGCAACGCTGACGGAAGCCAGTTCCGGCCGGCGATAGCTTTTTTCGGCAAACAATTGCCCTGCTTTCAGCATAGCTTGGCGCATCTCCAGGCTCTTGGTGCCGCCCGGTTTGCCGGTCCCGCCCTTGTCTGCCGGCAGACGGTGATCTTGATAGGCTTGGCCGAGCTTATAGAGGATGAACGACCCGTATTCCGTGGTGTACTCGTCATGGCCCTGGGCGAGATGCCCCGGAAGCAACACGACGACGGGACCGGATGGAACACCGCGATGTCCGCCTCCTAAAGCATGGTCCGGCACCGCGACAGTTCCGCTCATGGCCTCCGCCACGTAGGTCCACAGTTCCGGCTCCCGTCCCTTGTACCCGAGCCTTTCGACCCGCTGGAAGTCTTTCAGCGCGTTCGGGAAGTCTTCGGACAGTGTCCGTGCCACTCCGCGGGCCAGCACGATGTCAGGATCATCGCCTGACTGATCCAGTGCGCGGGAAAACGCCGAGGCGGCATCCGACCAGCGGCCCTCATTCAGGGCATCCAGCCCTTTCATATAAGGCGGTGCGGCGTTCGGGGAGAGTGCGAGCGAAAGAGCGGGCCAGAGGAGACAGGCAGTCGCCAAACAACCTGCGAGTGGGGCGCGTCTATGCGAGGCCACACGAACCTCCTTATGACCCAGGGTGGGCGATCCGATGGTTCACCGCTCGCAAGGTGCAAAGCTTACAAGTTGTGTTCGGTCTCAATCAAGAGCGGTCAATGGGCGGGCTTGTGTGAATACAATTTCGTTTGTATGATCTCGGTATGACTCTTCGTCTCTCCATCGTGTTGTTGTGGTTCACGCTGTGGGCTGTTCCTATTGGGACCCATGCGGAGGATGATGTCCGCGTGACTGACTCTCCGGCATTGCAGTCGTTGAATCAGCAGTCTTCCAAGGGCGGCGTGGCGCCTGAGGTTCCGTTCGACGCGCCGGTATTGCTCCCATTGTCCTCTCCGTCATCGTCGATCTTTCGGGACATTCCGTCGATCAGCGGTCGCTATTCGGTGGGCGGACGCACCATCATGCCGTATCTCGGTGCGGGATTCGGCGGCGGGTATACCTCGGAGTTGAATCGTTCGTTGACCGGACCTCCTCCCGTGCAATCTGACGTCGGCCTGCGCAGTCCGTTAGGACAGGGGCTCTCGCCGAATGAGTTTCAGATGGGCCTCCGTATTCCCTTCTAATTGTCAGCCGGACCAGACGTGAGGGGGAGCGACGATGACATCAGGATGGCGGATCGGGATCTCACTGGCGGTCTGCGTGAGTGGGCTGCTCTATGGCGGGATTGTCCAGGGAGAATCTGAGCCCAGAGTTCTCCCCGGCGATCGGGCGCGCGGCAAGACACTGTTTGTCAGAAATTGTGCCGGTTGCCACGGGGCTGCGGGTGGAGGAGACGGCTATCGGCTCCTGGGACCGGATCCGGCGAATCTCACGTCACCGTCGACCAGCAGAAAATCCGATGCCGACCTGCTGAAGACGATCCACAACGGCAAACCGAACATGCCGGCCTGGAAGGGCAATCTTTCGGAGAGTCAGAGTCGGGATGTGCTGGCCTACGTGCGAACCCTCGGGAAATGACGCGCAGCTCTCGCCGCGCGTCAGACCGGAGTAGGGCAGGCCCAGGCTACTTCGGCAGCTTGGGCATTTGGAACTTGATCGGTTCTCCCGTGAGCGCTTTGAGAAAGGCCACGAGTTCGGTCTTTTCCTCAGGCGTCAGGCTAAGCGGCTTTATGAGGGCGCTGAGGTTCTGGTTGGCCCCGCCTCCCTCGTTCAGAAAATCCACGACTTCTTCGAGCGTCTTGAATGCGCCGTCGTGCATGTACGGCGCTGTCTCCGTGATGCTGCGCAACGTCGGAGTTTTGAAGGCGGCTTTGTCCTTCTCTGCCCGCGTCACATTGTACCGCCCCAGATCTTCTTTCGCCGGCCCCACTTGCGGCACGCCCAGGTTGTGGAACTGGTTGTCCGTGAAGTTCGAACCGTTATGGCAGAGGATGCAGCGCGCCTTGCCCTTGAACAAGGCCATCCCTCTGACCGCAGCCTCATCCATGGCCTTCTGGTCCCCCAGGGCGTATTTGTCGAAGGCGGAGTTCGTCGAAATGACCGTCCGTTCATAGGCTGCGATGGCGTTGGCCAGATCCTGGAGATTCACGTCTGATCCAAAGACGGCCCGGAACTGCTGTTGATACCCTTTGACCTTGCCGAGTTTGCGCACGACATTCTCGTGGGTTTCGCCCATCTCGATCGGATTATGAATGGGGCCGATGGCCTGCTCTTCCAGTGAGCGGGCCCGTCCATCCCAGAACTGCAGGTGATTGAAGGCGGTGTTGTAGACCGTCGGCGACTGGCGTCCGCCCACACCGCCGTCGATCCCGATGGATGTCTGCCGCGGGTCGGCGAATCCGGTCCCGGGATTATGGCAGAAGGCACAGGAGATCGCGCCGTTCTTGGAGAGACGGCCATCGAAGTAGAGCTGCTTGCCCAATTCGATCTTGGCGGCATAATTCAGATTCGTGGACGGCGTCTGGGTCGATGTCGGCAGCGGCCCGATGTCCGGTACAGTGACGCCGTCGATGGTGACGGTTCCGTGCGGGGCATGGCCGGACGGCGAGGCCTGGGCCGATGGGGCAAACGGCGAGAGCGCCGTCGCACTGATCAACCCGAGTATTCCGATGAATCCTGCTGACTTCAGTCTGATCCGCATCGTGGTTTTCCTCCTGGAGAAGGCCGATTCCGTACAGAGTAGCATAGACACACGATATTCGGGAGTCGCACGGAGGAAGAGCCTCATATTCAGCGCCTAGCCCGCATGCTTGGCTGCAAAGGTCCGTGGATCGATCGTTTGTCCAGTCATGGCGCCTTCGACGCTGGCCAGATAGGCCTTGGCGACGGTGGCGGCGGGCAGGCCGATCGACGGATCCATCTTCCTCGCGATCAAGGTCTCGGTCACCCAGGGCGGGCTTACGACGTTGATGCGTATCCCGCGCGGAAGTTCCAGCGCGGCGGCGCGGGCGAAGCCTTCGAGCCCCGCGTTGACCATGCTGATCGACGTGCTGCCTTTCATGGGTTCCCGGCTCAACACGCCGCTGGTGAGGGTGAAGGAGGCGCGGTCGTTGGCGAATTGCCGGCCGATGCGCACGAGGTTCATCTGCCCCATGAGCTTATTGGAAAGCCCGAGCTGAAAATCTGCATCCTTCAAATCGTCCAAGCTTCCGAACGCGGCCCGGCCTGCGGCGCTTACGAGCGCATCGAACCTCCCCACGGCCTGAAACATCTGCTGGATAGAGTCGGCCGAGGCGAGTTCCACGCGGATTGTGCCCTGCCTGTTTCCGACGGCCACGACTTCATGTCGCGCGGATAAGGCCGCGACGGCGGCGGACCCGATCGTTCCCGTGGCGCCGATGACGACGACTCGCATGTTCCCTCCTGGTTGCAAAAGGCCGGCCCTGTTCCGGGTGAATTATTTGGGAGCATAGCGTCGGCATCGTGGAGACGCAAGCGGGCTCCGGTTCGATCGGGGGTGTTTCTGCGAGGGGTGCCGAGTCGTCAGAATCCTTTCGCAACCCTCTTGGGCTCGATCAGGCTGTCGGTGGGGTTCGACCGGCTCTCCGAACCCGTGCGACGAGGGACAGTGTCTCCTCACGCAACGCCCTGCTAGAATGCCCTGCCATGACCGATGCCACCACAATCACTCAGCCGCGTAGAGCGGCGGCTCTCTTCATTCTCTTCACCGTGCTTCTGGATATGCTGTCCTTCGGGATCGTGATCCCGGTGCTGCCGAAGCTCGTCGAAGAGTTTCTGTCGGGTGACACGGCGCGCGCGGCGGAGATCTTCGGCTACATGGGGACGGCCTGGGCGCTGATGCAGTTTCTCTGCTCGCCCGTTCAAGGCGCGTTGTCAGACAGGTTTGGCCGGCGGCCGGTGGTTCTGCTTTCGAATGTCGGATTGGGACTCGACTACATTCTTATGGCGCTGGCGCCGAATCTGGCCTGGCTGTTTGCGGGGCGGGTGATCGCCGGGATTGCCTCGTCGAGTTTCAGCACCGCCGGGGCCTACATTGCGGATGTGACGCCGCCGGAGCAGCGGGCGGCGGCGTTCGGCAAGATCGGGATGGTCTTCGGTCTCGGGTTCATCCTCGGCCCTGCGCTGGGAGGGTGGCTCGGCGCGATCGATCCGCGGTTGCCGTTCTGGGGCGCGGCCGCGCTCAGTCTCTTGAATGCCTGCTATGGATTCCTGGTGCTCCCGGAATCGTTGCCGCGCGAGAAGCGGGCGGCCTTTGCCTGGAAGCGGGCGAATCCGGTCGGTTCACTGGCGTTGCTGCGGTCGCATCACGAATTGTTCGGGCTCGCAACCGTGGCGTTCCTCGGCTATCTCGCCCATGCGGTCTTGCCGAGCGTCGCCGTACTCTATATGGGCTATCGCTACGGATGGGACACGGCGAGCGTCGGGCTCATGCTCGCCGGGGTCGGGGTGGCGGCGATGCTCGTGCAGGGCATGTTGATCCGTCCGCTGACCGCGCGATTCGGCGAACGCAGGACGCTGCTCGCGGGGTTGCTCTGCGGCGCGGTCGGCTTTGCGATCTACGGAGTTGCGTCGGAGGGGTGGATCTTCTGCCTGGGCATTCCGATCATGGCGTTCTGGGGGCTCGCCGGCCCGGCGACCCAGGCCTTGATGTCGCGCCGCGTGAGCGGATCAGAGCAGGGGCAGTTGCAGGGGGCGACGGCGAGCATCAACGGCGTGACCGGGCTGATCGGACCGACGCTCTTCACGCAGATCTTTTCCCACTTCATCGGCGTCCGGGCCGGGTGGCAGGTGCCCGGCGCGCCGTTTCTGCTCGCCTCGGCGGTGCTCCTCCTGGCTGCCACGATTTCGTGGCACACGACCAGGATTCACCGGGCGGGACACAGGAGGTAACCGGATGGGACGATTGACGGGAAAAGTCGCGGTTGTCACAGGGAGCAGTAGCGGCATCGGCAAGGCCATTGCCCTCCGCTATGGCGCAGAAGGCGCGCGGGTCGTCGTGGCCGCGCGACGGCTCGCTCTCTGCGAGCAGACGGTGGAACAGATCAAGGCCAAAGGCGGAGAGGCCTGGGCGATTCAGACCGACGTGGCCGATGAACAGCAGGTCGAGCGGCTGATTGCGGAGACGGTCGAGCGCTACGGGAGACTGGATGTGCTGGTGAACAACGCCGGTATCATCGCCGGTGGACGGCGGCTGGTCGAGACGAGCACGAAGGATTTCGATGCGGTGATGAGCGTGAATCTGCGCGGGACCTTCTTCTGCTGCCGGGCGGGATTCAGGCAGATGAAGCAGCAGGGCGGAGGCACCATCATCAATATGTCGAGCGTCGCGGGCGTGCAGGCCTGGGCCGGCACCGGCACCTATAGCGCGTCGAAGCATGGCATCATGGCGTTGACCAAGACGCTGGCCGATGAAGGCCGCGCGCATCAGATCAAGGTGGCCGCGATCTGTCCGGGCGGCGTGGCCGACGAACTGGTCGATGCCTCACCGGACGACATTGTGCGCAGCGAAAAGATCGACCCGTTCGACATCGCCGAAGCCGCGGTGTATCTGGCAACCTTGGGCAAGCACACCGTCGTGCACCAGATCGTGATCGACCGGCTCGGGGCGGATTGGTAAGGTGTGAACGGGTCTGTCGCGAACTCCGTACCGCCTTGCGGTCAGCGGGATGTCGCGGGCCGCAGTTCTCTACCGCCGGATGCGAGATGCGCGAACTGTTGTTTCAATCCATTAATGCGCGTCAGGTAGGCATTCACGTCGTGGTCGCCGCAACGCTGGCGGGGGAGGAGCCGGAACCCGCGCCTGGCGTATTCCTGGCCCGCTCCCGCTCCGCAGAGATGGATGATGGCGGCAAGATCCTGTTTCCTTTGGAGTGTCGCCGAGACCGCCCGCCGGTGGCCCATTGCGCTGACGACGTTGCGGTCGAGCAGCGCGGCGGTCATCTCGATCGCATGACTGGGCAGGACGCGGGAATAGAGGCTGTTGAACCAGCAGGATTGTAGATTCTTCCAGGGGCCGTCTTCGACCACCTCATGATCGTGGATGCAGTAGCGCTTCGCCAGCTGAAACGTGCCGTCGGTGAGCTGGTACATCCCCACCGCACTGGATGCCGGTTGATACCATTCCAGAGGATTCCAGGAAGCACGCCATCGCCAGTAAGTTCGCGCGACCGGGTTGCCCGCGCCTTCGCTCTGGGCCAATGCGGCAAGCAGCTCAGGCGTGATGACGGCCGTCGAATGTTCGCGGAAGAGCGAGCCATATTCCTGCCAGGTTTTCGCCGGACTTTTGTCGAGCGCGTTGTCCAGGGGAAACAGGACTTCAGTCGGTTTGTTGAACGCGTGGTACGTCCAGTTGACGGCCAGCCAGAGCACAAGGAGCAGCGCGGCGCTGACCGTGATGCGCACCGCCGGCGTGGTTTTTCCCAAGGCTCGAAAGAACGTCCGGCACTCGCGCCAGCGGTAGCGTACGAAGCGGCGCGGTGCGGCGAATCGGAAGCGCCGGCGTGACCGCCCCGTTCTGCGACGAGGCGCGCGGGCATTGCGGCGATGGGATCGGGGAGGCATGTCCGTACTATAACTGAAAACGACGGGCGGATTTGCGGGTTACGTCAGGCGGCGAGGATGTTGTGAGTCAAAATTGAAGCGGGCTGATCCTTCCGGACCAGCCCGCTCAGAGTTCGACGATCAAATAAAAAGAGGCGAGGCATTACTGAATGGAATTGGCGAAGCCTCCCTGCGTCAACTCAGCGCGAATCTTATCTCCCACTTTTTTCTCTCCGCTGATCCTCTTGGTGTCTTTGCCGACATAGACGCGTACTTCGTTGGAGTTCGCTCCACCGCCGATCGCATTGTAGGCGGGGCCTTCGACCACGTAGATGTTGCCGTCAATCTTGCTGACCTTTCCATCGATGGTCGTAAAGGCCGGACCGGGCTTGGTATCCAGTTCCTGGGCCTTCAGGCTGGATGAGGGAACGTACTCGGCTTCCGCCCACACGAGGCTGGTGCTCAACGCTCCGGTGATTCCTACTGCCAGAACCAGTGCCATCGTAGATGTCATGCCAATCATCTTCATCTGATTTCCTCCTTAGGTGTCTGGCGGAAGCACGCGAGAGAC
>CAZXNN010000086.1:0-7064 GCA_964641915.1 uncultured Nitrospira sp.
TCCAGCCCGTTGTGTGATTCAACTGCGCCTGAAACAACGTCTGCGATACCTGCGTTACACCAATGTCTGTTGAGGAGGTCACATTGTCAATGTAGAGTTCGCTATTTGTAAACAGGATGCTGTCGGCGTCCACGAGCGGCGCGTCCGTCGAGGGTGTGAAGTCAGTCGTGCCGACTGTGCGCCCTTCCATCGTCGCGTTAATCATCAACGCCGCGCGTACCGAACCGCTCAGGCTGTATTGGCGCGTGAAGCAATACGAGGCGACCTCGCATTGTGTGTTATCGCCAAACTCGATGGTATACGTTTGCAGATCGGTTGTGGCAATCAGATCAGTGGCTTTGCTTTGCGCGTTCCACGTCCAGACTTTTGCGGACGATGTGTCTGTTGTCGGCGTTGTGGCGTATATCCCCGACTGGTAAAAGTATCCCAACTGCTCGAAGGTTGCCACGCCCTCAAAGTTGATCTCGCTCCCCGTCTTGGCGATATAGGTGCGGTTGGCATTGCCAAGCAAGCCAATATCCTCCTCAACAAACGTCACTTCCGTTGTGTCTTTGCCCATCCCCATTCCGCGCCAGAGCCATGTCGCGGCAACTTCCGTACCCGCCGCGCTTTCCGCGCCGCCCTGAATTCTACGTAGTGCTTTTATGCCAGCCATAGTTTCACACTCCTATTGTTTTTCTCATGGATTCGTCCATGACATTGCCGATATGCCTGCTGAGTCTGTTGATTGTGGACAATCTCAATCCGAGAGCATCCATTCCAATATCGAAACTGCGCTCCTCGCCTAAAGCCTTATCATCATACTGCGGCAACTTGCGGATCGTCTCACCTGTGGTTACAAATTGACAGTGATGCGCCGTGCAATATGCCGACTTGCCGTTATAGGTCACGCGATAATCCACGTCGTCTTTTGTGTACGCTTCGTGCCACGCGGGATCGCGCCCAATCGAAACGGCAAAGTCATTTTCTGATTCACGCGACATAAAACGCCCTCGCTCAACTGCCGCATATTCACGCGCCCATGCAATCGTATTCTCCACGCCCCAGCGGAACGCCGTTCGCACGGCATACCCGCTCACACAAGCCACATTTGGGAAGTGTTGCAGTAATTCGATCTGCGGGACGAGCCAGTCATCCTCATATAGCATGTCATCGTCCGATATGGCGATTACCGCCTCGGGTGGTATCATCCTGCCAAGCGTCGTCCGCGCAGTCACCTTGCCGACATTCTTCGACAGGATAAGCACATCGGGACGAAATACATCCTGCAACCAGTTCCGAAAAGTTTGCTCCGAGCCGTTGTCCCATACGATGAACGTATGCGGCATCTTCGCGTTCTCGCGCATCGTGGTAAGACAGGCACGCACGACCTCAAAACGCTTTGCATGATAGGCAGTTGTCGTGTTCGGCAGGTGTGTAATCACTGCTACGAACGTGCTTTCAAACCGTTCGGCGTCCGCGCTTCTGTTTGGGTTTTGTCCAACACGAGGCATTAGAGTACCTTCCATATCTCTGTAATGAGATGCTTACCGACTAACTCTGACTGATATTCCAGCACCGCAAAAGCGGACAGGTCGGCGCGTTCTCTAGCATACTCTCTGCGATTCGCGTTATCCAAGATAATCCAACCGCCGCGCTTGACGATCCGTTGTGCCTCCCGCAACCATCCGGCGCGTAAACGCACTGGTTCGCCGTCAATCAACAGCAGGTCTTTGTCCGTTTCCTCTTCCAACGGGAACGAGCCAAATTGTAAAACAACGTTATCGAGATTCTTGTTGTCCAGCGCGGTATACCATTCAAGATTATTCTCGTAACAAACCACGCGCCGAACGCGCTCGGCAAACCATAGCGTGCTTCCGCCGCCGCCGAACTCCATCACCTCGAAGTCGGGGTGTAAGATGGATTCAAGGCGGTCAATTATTTTCGGGGCAAGCCACGGCTCGCTTTGTAACTGCGAAGGGTTGCGAGGGTCATACCAACTCATTTTGCAACGCCTCCAACATCACGGCTTCGCTTTTCGGGCCGCCTGCCGCCGTGATGCGACTATCTAAATAATTCATGTAGCCTTGATTCTCACTCAGCACCCCGCGAAAGAACGCTCTGCGCCTGTCTGCGTCCAGGTATTGATCCATTGTCTTGCGATATAACTCAAATAGATTCTTCCGCTTCGGCGACGCCTTCGCCGCTTGCAGGGCGTTGCGCTCGATATGTCCAAGCGTAGTAGCGATAGAGATGTATTGCGTTTCGATTTCCACTAGTGCCTTTTGCGCGTTATGCGCGGAGGACTCGAACTCTTGACGGGCAAAAATAAATTTCTCTCCCGTCTCAATCATCGCATCCGCGCGCTTTTGATAGCGTATATTTTCCTGCTCCGCCCCGCAGAGCATCCCAAGCGAGGCGGTCAATTCGGAGATTTTCTCCACATCCTTCATCATATCGGCTTGCGCCGTCTGCCCTGTGCCGCCCTCCATCGCGTTGATCTGCTTATGAATTGCGAGGCGCAATTCTCCGTATTGATTCATCAACTTATCAATCTCAATTTGCAGAACGGCAATACGCTCCCCGAAACGCTCATACGGAATCACTGCCGCGCCATCAAAGCCATACACGGGACAAGCGAACGAGTCGCCCTCGAAGTGAACGTTAATTCCAACACCTTTGAGACATCCGAGCCAATAGGCGACGCCCTCGCGCTGGAACGTATATTCCGTATTCGTTTTCATGCCGACGCCGTAAATTTCTATATTGGAGTATTGCCCAACATACAGAGCAAGCGCAAGAGCCATCGAAACTGATGAAGATAAAAAGTGATCGCCGCCGAATAAATTCTTGACGCCTTCCAATGGATATGCCTTCGACATCGGCACATCGGTTTCCTGTGCTTGCATGTAGACGGTGGTTTCAAGCCTGCCCGCTTTCGGCGCGTATGTGCCGTTCACGCAGGCGGGACACCCCTTTCCGCCGCAAGCGTTACATTGGGCGGTGATGTTTTTCATCCACAACACATGATTTGGGTCATTGCGGTTCAGCGGGTTACTCCAAATCACGCGGTCATGCAACTGGAATACCGCGTCAGCACGCCGACACCATACAGCGGCAACCGCCTCGTTGAATACCCAAATATCGCAGTCCTGCCGCGAAAAGTCAAAGGCAGTGCGAGTGGGAGTGTATGAGCCGACAATAGCAAGAGTCTTTTTCATGGCGTGATCGGGCTTTCCACGATCTTAACAACGATTTCAAAAATTAGCATCTGCGTAAAAAAGTCCACGTTCGAGCCTTGCGGGCGTCCCCAGTTATATGGGCGGACGGCAAACGGGACTCCCGCGTCCGCTGAAAAAAGCGTATCCACCGCGCCCGATAATGTCGGATCGCCTGATAATCTTTGCGAAAATTCGTATGCCACCGCGTTGATCTGCTGATATGCCTGTTTCAAATTCAAGCGCGAGAAATGAAACTCGATATTGATCTGCGGAAAAATTTCAAGCATCCCATAATTGATTTTCATTAAATTGCCAGCCGCGAGATAAGCGACCGACATCGGCAGAGGGTCAATGTTCTCGATGGGATAGGCGGGCGCGGATTTTATGTCCACGCTGGTCATTGCCAACGAGAGGGCTTGTAAAGCGTTCACCGCGTTATCAATCGCGTTGCTCACGAGAACTCCAGGAATATCGGTTTGAGAATGGTCAGCACATTATCGTCCAGCGCGTAATTCAGCGCGGAGGCGGTCTCTCCTCCGCTGTTGACCATCTGGTAGCCCATCTTAGCCTTCATAAACCATTGCACCGCTTGAATCTTTGTCGCTTTGGCGACAATCGCGGGAGGCGAAGCGGAATATCCAGCCACGCCCACCACTTTGACGGATTTCTGTCCGCTGTAAAACGCGCCTTTTGTGCCTGCGTAATCCACTAAGCCCAGCGCGGTAAATGGTTTGCCTAAAGCCGACGCATTGTACGGGTAAGTGATGTAATCTGTCCCCTCGACCCATGTCGTGTAATCGGTGGAGGACAACCCGCCGCTTTCAGCGACCGCAACAGAGGAGATCGAAACAAATTCGTCAATGTACTGCGTCGCTCTCCCAGAGCCGTTATAGTAATAGGTCACTTCATCGGTTGTCGGATAAAAGAATCCAGCCACACGCCCAAAGGCGGCGTCAATCTGGCGCGAAGCAAAGGTTACAAAGTCCGACATCACAGGATAATCGGAGGTCGTATACGATCCCTCCGATATGTCCGCGAAGGCGTCGGTGGAGGAGGTATAATCATTTGCCATGCTTTAGACCGGGGCGGAATTTCTCCCGCCCCGGATCCATTAACTAACTCGAACTCGGCTGGGCGTTCTGCGCTTTGCGCGGAATGAAACGCCCCACCGCGCCAACAACCGTTGAGGTAAGGTCGGCGGTCGGCGTGATAACCGCGCGGACATACTTCTGCCCGATAACGGCGGGGTCAACGTAGATAAGCAGGGACTTGTTGTCGTCCGTGTTCGCCACCACCGCGCCTGTTGCGCTTGCTTGTGTGATCGCGCCCATCGCGTCCGTGCCAACTGCGCCAGAGAGACGGTAACTAAACGCCGCCGCCACTTCGTTGTTATCGCTGGTGGAGGTGTCGTTCGTGTCGTTGCCGACAACGGTTACAACCACCTCGCCAGTCGAATCGGTCGTAGTCAACGCGCCTAAGTTGACTTCGATTTCCAACTGCCCGCGCCCGATGCTTCCGAGTTTGACATACCGCGTGACTGCGGCAGTCGCCACAATGTCGGCGGGCGCGAGAAGCGGCACAACCTGATACTCTTCCGCAAAGTTAAGTTTGCTCATGTTATTTTCTCCTGATTCGTTTCTGATTACGTGGTAGCAAGCAGGGCGACAAACGGTGATTGCGTTGCGCCGCCATTCGCGGGAGTGATCGCCGACGCAAGCGCGGTCTGCCCGTCATTGCGATAGATGAAGCGGAAGGCGGTCTGGTCGGTCAGGAACTGCACGTGAATGGACGAAGCCGCCTCGACCGCGTTCTTTTCCCAATACAGGTACTGCGACATATCCGCGAGGAAAATATCGCCGAGCGTACCCAGCGCGGGATTGAACTCAGTTTCCACAACTGGCTTACCGTAAATCCGCATCACGCCGTCCGCGCCATAGGACACATACGGGGAGAGAATCCCCGTTGATCCGCTGGTAAATGTCAGTTGGTCAAGTTGCGCGTGGACATCTGAGGAGATGTACCACTTCGCGTTTGCCTTTGAGCGAGGGAGCATACGCGCCCACATGCCGACAATATCCGCGTGCGAAATAGCGGAGGTCGCGGCGCGCGAAATACTGATAAGCGCGGGGGAGAGCAATGCGCCCGAAGGTCGATCTCCGCCAACGCCGAGCAGAACATCGTAGTTTGCCAAGAAGTCCAGTTCCTCCATCGAGGACTGCTGGATAATGGCGTTCATCATGCCGACATCCGCAAGCAGTTCGTCGGTCGCGTATTGCAGGACGTAGGTCTTGTGTAGTTCCCAATTGATCTTGCGGAACTTCGGTTGCGAGGCGGTCATGCTTGCCGCTTCCGCCGCGTGATACCCACGCACACCGCCCCAGCGCGAACCTGCCGCGCGGGAAGTTTCGTCAACGCCGGGTATCCAACCGCTGTTACTGTTGGGTCCAACAGGGAGACGATTCACGTCCTGCGTGAACACACCCGCTTCGTGGATATTCTGCAACAGTCCCGCCGTAATGGTTGGCTCAAGCAGGAATTCACCCTGTGACGGGATCGCTTCATTCGAGCCAAGCGCGGCTTTCGCTTCCATCGCTTTCAGCCCGCGAATACGTGGAGCGACGCGCCCATTCCGCGCATTGTCGGCAATGGCTTGCAATTGTTCGCCGAGGGACTTGAACGGGCGGTCTGCCTCGTCTACCTCGACCTCGACTTGCACGCCGCGCGCGGCTTTGACCTCGGGGAGCGCGTTCAAGACTTCCTCCACTGCTGTCTTTGCGGCGGCGGCGGCTTCGGTCTTGATCGTATCGCCGATGGTCTTACCGTATTCATCAAACATTGTTTTCAACTCTTCTTTTTCCATTGGATTTTCCTTTTCTTCAATTTGCGGCGTTTGGATTTCAAACGCCAAAGTTTTTACAGGCACAATCTGATTTCTCGGTTCGGCGGGCGTCGGCGTCAGACTCGCGTCCAGTCCAAGATACCAACGCTTAATCCAGTACGCTTTTCCTGTCGGCTCGCGGTCTACCAAATGCGCCGCTGTGCCACTCGACCAACCCAACGCGCCCGCCATACCTGCCTCGATAATCATTTGCTCGTATTGATTACGAGCCTTCAAGATGGTTTCGGCGAACACGCCAATATCATCGCGTGTGAGTTTCGCCTTGCCGATCTTGTCCTTGTATTCCGCGCGTTTGCCATCGAAACGAACAGGCATACGATGGTTGAAATAAACATCTGATTCCACCGCGTCGCCAAAATCTGTTTTGGCGTCGAAGTAATCGCCTGTCAGGTCGGGAGTATCAGGGCTTCCAAAAGTAATCAAGTACCCTGAAAACTTCACGCTCCCATCGTCAAGTTTGACGAACTTCAACGGCGACCCGAACGAAACAACCTCGTCCACTGCCACACCTTTCTTTCCGCACAACGCGCCATTCTCGACGGCGTAATCATGTATCTGTTGCAAGCGGTCAGAATCGCGGCGGCTGTTTCTTGCGCCGATTTTCACCTCTTCGGTGACAGTTTCCTGCTCTTCCTTTTTTTCTTCGTCCATACGCACCTCGTAAAATAAAAGCGAGCCGAAAACAAATCTGTTTTTACAGACTCGCTTTCGGCTCGCAATTCATCATTGCATTGCCACGCTTTTCAATTATCCGCTCATCGCGTCATCACTGAATACGCTTATTCGATTGACGACAGTATACCACAAGTTACGGAATCAAACGTTTCGACCTGCCGTAGTAGGTAATCTTTTGGTCAATGGCTTCATCAAGCCCCTTGATTTCCTCGTCTACGACATCCATAAAAACCAGCCGCCGCCCTGCGTGAATGTTGCTCTGTCCCGCGCCTGTGTAATCGCCGCTGAGG
>CAZXNN010000086.1:7164-11049 GCA_964641915.1 uncultured Nitrospira sp.
CCGCCGCCCTGCGTGAATGTTGCTCTGTCCCGCGCCTGTGTAATCGCCGCTGAGGTAGCGTGCCATCGGCGCGTTGTTTTCGAGCATATACCCGCGTTCCCGTTTGAGAATCTTCCAGTTGCTTTCATATCGTCCCGTCGGCTTGTACGGCAGATTGTCCTTACGGCGCAGTAATGCTAGCACATATCGCCGTTGTTTCTCGCTATCCCAGTTAATCGGATAACTCGGACGGCGCGGCTTTTGCGCCAACCGACTGCGAACGCGCACCATCATATCATATATCCCCTTTCGCCCGATCTTCGGGATTTCCGCTTCCAAGTCCTGCAAGCCTTGACGCACAATATCTGCGCCGATAACCTTGACGGTAATCTGCGTCATAATGTCACCTCGTTGCCCTCTTTATCCTCCAGACGACAATCACAATGATACCCGCCGCAGTCCATCGCCGCGCCCGCTTGTCGCGGGATGTAGTTACGTTCGATGTACCAATAGGCGGGATGTTTTTTTCCGTTCAATGAGGCGCATGTGTCACAGTGTTGCTCGGTCTGACCCAAATGCCACGTTAGCATCTGCTTTCCCTTCGCCAGCATGGACGCCGCGTTATACACACCCTGCAACGCGGAGACATATCCGTCGGCACGGGCGGAACTCCACGCGAAATAATCAAAGTCTTTTTGCTTGCGTATGTCTCGCGCGTTTTGAAACAGCGAATCAATATTGACCATCTCTTGCGACTGACGATCTCCCAACCAGTTCAACGCCTCATCATCCAGCGGCAATTCCGCACCGCCGTCCTGCCAACCTGCCTCGAACATATCCAGAAACGCCGCGCTCATTGCCCGTTTGAAACGATTGCGCGAGGCGGTAAGTGAACCGCCCTCGAAATAATCCACGAGCGCGGAAGTAATCTCGTCATGGTACTCCCTGTTCGTATCGGCGGTAGACACCTTGTATCGCGCCCGCCGTGAGAGGAACGGAAGCACGGCGGGAAAACGGTCAACCACTGATTTGATAATATTCTCGATCACACGCGCGACTCCGCCAGTTTGTTGATCGCATCCGCTAAAGCGCGGATTTCCGCATCGCTTTTTGATTCATCCACAATCAAACCATCGAACGCGGCGTTAATATCCTGTTCGCTGTTGGCAGTCAACAAACGGCGTTTGATTTCCGCATCCACTGCGGGAGGCAGTCCGCCATGATGAAAGATATAATTTTCAAAATCAAGCCGTTCCCGCGCTTTCCATTTCTTTATGGCTTGTTTATTCCAAACGGTCAATTCCTTCATTTCCCTCGGCGAGGGTGTCCACGATTTCGGTTGCGGAGGCGGTGCGGGTTCGTCTTCAGGCTTCGGCTTCGCCGCGTAATACGCCTGTGCCGCTGACAGTAAATCGTCAGTTAATTCATACCCAAACGTCGCGCACGTGCCGACGAATATCTCGAAATTTGGACACTTGGCGAAAAAGTCCATGAATGTACTCACGGCGGAGGCGCGTGACACTTCATCCTCCTGTTGTTCGTCCATTGTTTCAGGACGGAACACCAGCCGCAAGCCCAACGGCGTGAATACCTGCCTATTGTATTCATACGCCATCCATTCCACGAGCGGCACAATTTCACCATTTATCCACGTCCGCTTTTCCGCCTCTGCCGTCGCGTAGTTGGCTGAGTTAGACAGCAACATGGACAATGGCATCCCCGCGCCAATGGCGATATTTTCCATCGCCTGCCTGTATACGTCCGTGTTTTTCAGGTCGGCAACGGACGACCCTAACTGCTTGACCTCCATCGCCTCGGCGTTATATATCCGAGCGCGGCGCAACCACGAACGCCCGATGCCCAACAGCCAGTCACTCCATGACTTTTCCTTTTCTTCTTTTTGCGTGTTGTCTATCAAGCCCTTCATTGCTATCAATGTCGGCGCAATGCCGCCACTCCGATAAAAATGCTGTATCCATTGGTCGGCATACAATATCTGTCCTGCCGAACTCATAATCGCCTGCGCCTCCGTGTTCTTCGACGGCAGTACCTCGGTGGTGTGATCCAGCCGCCACAGACGCACGAGGCGCGGATCGTCTATCGTGAATTTTTCGGTTATCTGCCCTACTTTGCGCGTGATGCTTTCTGCGTCCCCCGTTCGTGGATTCGTGTTGATCGTGAACGAATACGCGACGGCTGGGTATAGCCCCTTCGTTTTGTATCCAAGCGCGTCCTTTGTGCGGAGGTTATAGGCGGTGTTCGTGGCAATCAACGAGAGGGTATTGATGCGAAACAGGTCTGACGGGTTCGGCAAAAAGCCGACCTTGTTCTGCCACGCGGACGATGAGTCGAATTCATCCTCGCCCTTGTATAACGTAAACGGCATCCCGCCAACTGTATTGGCTTTGATATGATATGCGCGAAACGCGGCGGCAACCCGCGCAAACTGCTCGTCCTGTGTCGCGTTCGATGTTGTGCCTAAATTCGCCCAGCCTTCATCGCTAAACAGCGAGACGTTTTTCTTTTCATCCAATAGGTAAAATTTCGTTTGCATTGTTCACGCTCCTAACCGATGGTGTCCCATTGGTTGCGCTGGTATGCCACATGCCAGCCTAACGCGCCCGCGCTAATCGTGTCGGGTAAATGATGTTTCTCGCCGCTGGAAAATACATCCTCTTGACTCGCAAACCGATGCTCATTATACGCCCAACGGATAAACGGATACACCACATCGCCCCTTTCACATGCTGTAATATATTCGCTTAACAGGTCAGCACGCGCCCGCCCTGCCATGATGAACGCTTTCGCGGGATGTTTGACAATATCCTTGACCACATCACCCAAACCCGTACCGTCATGCGCCGCAGACCCGCCGTACCTGTCCATGCGCTTATCCAATTTGTCTACCATCACATGCCAGTCCACCCGTCCTGTGCGCTCCCATGCCACACAACGCACAGGACGCACATCGCAACGAAAGGTCGGAATAATTGTCCAGTCGTTCTTCCGCGCCCAGTCCGCGCCGTGCGCGTATGTCGCGCCCGCTTGCGGCGGCTCGATTTCGATGTACTCGTTCGGTTGTCCCTCATATACTCCGAGGGACTTGTTAAACAGTTTGTCAATCGCGTCGGGTTGTATCGCGCGGCTGGACGGGTTCGGCTCTTGGTTCTCGTATTCCGTCTGCCACATCGCATCTGTGATCTCGTTGCGCTTGCGCTCTACCTCCGCCGCCGACAGCCAGCCGTGCGGCTCTAAATTTTCACGATAGCACCATTCGTAAACACCAAATGATTTTTCCGCCGCACGTTTAAGAATCTCCTGCATTGTGCCGTTGATATACTGCCGCGTGGAGGAAAGTACCGTCTGTGCGGGTATCCCGTCTTTGGTCATCGGCTGACCCATCGCCGCATCCAGTATCGCTATGTCCATTTCATCTATTTCGTCGGCTCTCAGTCGTTGCGGGTGGGGTCCGCGCACGGAAGCCTGAGACGCCATCAACGCTTCGATTCGCGCTCCATTGGATAATTTGACCTCGCGTTTCGACGGGTCGCTGAGTAGTAATGACTTCGGCGCGTTTTTGTAATTCCAAAAATCCGCGATGTATTGATTGACACGCTGAGACTGCGCTCCCGATCCGCCGAGAATACTCTCGCTCGCGCCGAGAGTCGCCGCCTCCACCGTTCCCAACAGGGACAGCAGGAACGACTTGCCGCCAAAACCGCGCGAGGCGAACCACACAGACACAGGATGACGGGCAAAATACGCATCCGCAAACGCGCGGAATGGCGTCGTGTGATGTTTGCATACCTGCGTGTCGGGTATTATAACGCCAAACGCCACGCGCATAAACTCTTTCAGCGTGGCTTCGGTGGTGATGGGGAGGTGAAAGTCATGTACCGTTGGCAT
>CAZXNN010000087.1:0-10925 GCA_964641915.1 uncultured Nitrospira sp.
CAAGCTCGGCTTCGATCACCGTTCCTGCAACCTTGTCCGATGCCGTTTTGATCGCCTGCTCGATCGTCACCTTGGCTGCTGCGGCCATCTCCGCCTTGTCTTTCTTTTCCTTGTCGTTGGCATGGGCTGATACGGTAGCGGCCAAGGTTCCGACTGCCAATAACAGAGCCAAAGCGAACAGGGTGGATAATTGCCGTCTCATGGGTCCCTCCTTCTCGATTGAGTGGTCCAAACAGCGGAATTCTGTTTGACGTGGTTACGCGTTGCATTCCAGGCCGAGGACTTCCCGCGCGGCCCTGCCGATACCCATGATCCGTGTACAGCTCATAGGCTCGACTGGTGATGCGGGCTTGAAGATCGTCGCAGGGAGAAACCGGCTGACAGTGGACCGGCTCCTTGCGGATGGTTATCTTGGCCAGAATGGAAGGCACAGATGCGACGAGTGCTCGACGGGGCTTCACCAAGAAGCTCCGGCCTGTGCCTGCCTCGCTGCGAAAAACGCTGACCGATGATCGGGGCAAAGAGATGGCGGAACACGAACAGCTGGCACACCGCCTCTCCCTCCAGGTGTTCTTTGCCGATCCGCACAGCCCCTGGCAATGCGGGACCAACGAGCATACCAATGGCCTACTGCGTCAGTACTTGCCGAAGGACACGGATGTGTCGACGTACACTCAGCGCGAGCTGAATGTCATTGCGCATCGGCTGAATACGCGCCCACGGAAATGCCTCGGCTTTGCGACGCCACTGGAGGTCTATGCGCAACTGCGCCATCATTCACCCGTTGCACTTGGAACTTGAAACCGCCCTATTTGAAAAATGGAGTTACCTAACAAATGAGCGGAGGCCCCGGTGAGAGGAATACTCAAGGATCTGAGGTCGAGCGCTGGGGTGGTGAGCAGGCCCGCCAGTGCCGAGCGGGACGCCTAAACCCTTCCAAGATCTCCACAAGTGCAAACGCGCGCGCTAGACCAGCCTCTGCTCACGCTTTTTCTTCGTACCTATTGTCTTCCCCACACGCATGCAGACCGCAACGTTAGGGCTATCGTCTTTTTGCGACTTATTTGTGTGAGTAGTTGGAGGGGTTTGAAAGAACACATAAAAAAACGGCCCGCTCTTGTGTGGAACCACGGGGGCCGTCATCTGGCCGGAATCACGTTCGGCAATCCTTCAGTCGCCTGAGGCTGATTGCCCCGCGCCTCACTCTCCGATCAGACCGACTCGACGGCCGTGCCTAGTGGCACCGACGATCGATGGCGTGTCCCTTGAACACCCTGACTCCGCGACGGAAACAGCGCCCGCATCCTTCACACGTTGGCGACACAAAAGCGGGTCTCTCAACTAGTCCTCCTCTCTCTCTACACTCATGGCACCTCCTTCACTTCTTAGATAACTTCGGTCCTTTCAGAATCAACGGAGGCAGAACACCTTAGTTCAAGCAGGTCTCTCATTCATCTTGCAGCTTTCGTCCTACGTCGTCATGATGCACAGGAAACTCTGTGGAAGAAGATTCCGCATCCAATGGATCGTGCACTGGGCAATAGCATATGTGAGCAGCGTGAACGGGTTCGCCTGGGGAAAATCAGGACAATCCGTCCACCATAGATGTTGTCACATGGGACGTGAAGAGGGAGAAAGAATACCTGAGGGCTTGGCCGCCAATATGCATGACCGTGGAGAAACGATGTATCCTCTCGACGAAACGGGCATCAGCCATGAGTGACTACCAGACATGAGTATGCTCCATCTGAATCATTTGTTCCATCCCCGTTCAGTCGCGGTAGTCGGCGCATCGGCGAAGCCGCACGCGGTGGGCCATCTGGTGTTGAGGAATCTGCTGCAAGGCGGCTTCAAAGGCGCCATCCTGCCGGTGAATCCTCACCATGACGTCATTGAAAACACCAAGACCTATCCCACAGTGGCAACCCTTCCTGATCCTCCCGAGCTGGCCGTCATCGCTACGCCCGCCCCGACCGTTCCTGGTCTCATCCGGCAGTTGGGAGAACGCGGCACTCGCGTTGCCGTGGTCTTGAGCGCCGGCTTTCGATCTGCGTCGGAGCAACACGTTACGCCTCAGGCTCTGCTCGATGCCGCCAAACCGAACGGGTTGAGGATCCTTGGTCCCAACTCCATCGGATTGCTGATCCCGGAGATCGGCCTGAACGCCAGCTTTGCCCACATCGGTGCGGTACCTGGTCATCTGGCCTTCGTGTCCCAATCGGGTGCGCTCTGCACCACCATCTTGGATTGGGCCCGCAGCAAGAGCATCGGGTTCTCCCATTTCCTTTCTCTCGGAGACTGCACCGACATTGATTTCGCCGACGTCCTCGACTATCTCGCCAGCGAAACAACCACACAAGGCATTCTGCTCTACATTGAATCGGTGACCAATTCCCGCAAGTTCATGTCTGCCGCCCGTGCGGCCGCGCGTGATAAGCCGGTGTTGGTCATCAAAGCCGGTCGGTTTGCCGAGGGCGCGCGAGCGGCGACGTCCCACACTGGTGCATTGGCCGGAGTGGATGAAGTCTTCGATGCCGCCATTCGGCGTGCCGGCCTGCTCCGAGTCCTCGAGATCGATGAGTTGTTCGACGCCGCCGAGACCTTGGCACGGTCACGCCCGATTCATGGCAACCGGGTCGCGATCATTACCAACGGCGGCGGACCAGGCGTCTTGGCCACTGATGCGCTCATCGCCGACGGTGGACGGCTCGCAGAATTGTCGCCTGAGGTTCTCAATCAACTGCATCACTGTCTGCCGCCGGCCTGGTCCCATGGCAATCCGGTGGACATTGTCGGTGACGCCGGAGTCGACCGCTACCGTGAGGCCTTCCGCATCCTGTCTGCCTCGCCGGATATCGATGCGATCCTGGTCATGCATGTCCCGACGGCCGTAGTCCAACCCGACGAGGTGGCTCAAGCCCTGATCAAGGATATCCCACAAAGCACACGCCCGGTGCTGGTAAGCTGGCTCGGCGAAGGGGCCGTGGCCCATGCGCGTCAGCTGTTCCAGGCAGCCGGTATCCCCTCCTATGACACCCCCACCAAAGCGGTCCGCGCGCTGCTGCATCTGGTGCAATACCGGCGCAACCAGGAACTGCTTATGGAGACCCCGCCCTCTATCCCGGAGCAGTTCACGCCGGCGACTCACGCCGCTCGCTGGATCGTTGACGCCGCGCTCAACGCCGGACGCACAACCTTGACCGAGCCGGAAGCCAAGGCGATGTTGTCAGCCTATGGCATTCCCGTCGTGGAAACCCGCACCGTTCAGAATGAAGAAGACGCCCTTGCCGCAGCTCGCGAACTTGGGTACCCCGTTGCGCTGAAACTGCTGTCACAGGCCATCATCCACAAGTCCGACGTGGGCGGTGTAGCGCTCAACATCGATGACGACCATGATCTCAGGGCGAG
Organism: uncultured Nitrospira sp.; assembly: GCA_964641915.1. GTDB lineage: Bacteria > Nitrospirota > Nitrospiria > Nitrospirales > Nitrospiraceae > Nitrospira_D. The sequence goes on from CAZXNN010000087.1 coordinate 3,409, forward strand.
AGCCAAGGCCATGCGCAAGCGGGTCACCGCGCTTCGGCCTGATGCCCCCATCGACGGCTTTACCGTTCAGCAGATGGTGCGTCGACCAGGAGCGCATGAATTGATCCTGGGTATGACCACGGACCCCCTGTTCGGCCCGGTCCTGCTGTTCGGCCAAGGCGGCACCGCCGTAGAGATTGTCGCCGACAAAGCTATCGCCCTGCCGCCGCTTAACATCCACCTAGCCAGAGAATTGATGGCCCGCACGCGGATCAGTCGCCTGCTGCACGGCTATCGCGATCATCCGTCGGCCGATTTGTCTGCGCTGGAGATGAGTCTAATTAAGGTGTCTCAACTGGTTGTCGATCTGCCGGAAATCGTGGAACTGGACATCAACCCATTGTTGGCCGACCGGCAAGGGGTTGTGGCGCTGGATGCCCGCATCCGCGTGTCGCGGACTGACTTGCCGGGGGCGGCTCGGCTCGCCATCCGTCCCTATCCGAAAGAATTGGAAGAGATCGTCTTCCTGTCGAGCGGCCGCAAGATCCTGCTCCGCCCGATCCGGCCCGAGGATGAACCGGCCCATCAGGCGTTTGTCGGCCATCTGGCTCCGGAGGATATCTATTTCCGATTCTTCACCGCCGCCTATACGTTCGACCACGTGCGCTTGGCTCGTTTTACCCAGATCGATTACGACCGGGAGATGGCCTTCATCGCCACCGCGCTCAATGAACAAGGTGTTGCTGAAACCTTAGGAGTGATCCGGGCCATCAGCGATGTGGACAACGTCACCGCTGAATTCGCCATCGTAGTCCGCAGCGACCTGAAGGGACAGGGCTTGGGGAAGCTGTTGATGGACAAGATTATCCGGTACAGCCGAACTCACGGGACACAGCGCCTGGTTGCCGAGGTCCTGCCCCAGAATACTGCGATGCTGGAATTGGCCAATCAGGCCGGTTTTCGAGCAGAGTATCGCATTGAGATGGGCGTGACGATGTTGTCTCTCGACCTTCGTCCTGCCTAAGCAGCTCTCCGTCGCTCCATTATGTAGCCTCTCCCACCAACTCCACGCCGCCTCTCGATCGAAGGCTGGAGGGAAGAAGATCAATTTAGCGTAGGGATCAAGGAGAATTTTCCCCGGATCGAAGGGACCTTGCACCAGAGAGACATAGTAGACACCATGTTGCGTATCTGTGATACCGGAATCCGGCAATGTCAGACTCTCCCCGACTTGTTGGTTAGGTAGTTGAAGGTTCACGGTATCGTCAGATGCAGAGAACAACAGGACGACACCGGTGGCATGTTTGGAGTAGAACGCAAAGTCAAAGGTCTTCTCATCCTCAATCCACGTCATCCCTAACGGGGACTAGTGCCTTCTTATGCGGCCCAGCGATCCCCAGATCGGTCTACCATCTCCGTGCCCCTGCCTATGTATTGACAACGTACTCTCAACTTAGAGTGCGAGATACAGTCCAAAACCGAAGGTCTCAATTTTCTGCGTGAAGAACTGTCCTTACGGATTGAAGCCGTGATAGTCGTTCAGCAAGGCCCGAAACCGACGGGTCGATCCTTCCATCGCCCATTCGATTCCGCCGATGACAATCGTGTTAATGCTCCACTTCAATTCCTCGAATGACTTGAAGTCTGTGCCGAAGATGGGCGTCAGGAACAGGCCCCCAGTACTTTCCCCAAGATCGGCGAGGGCATGATCGGTCCACGCACTTCGAACCCCCATTGGGCTCGATTCCGGTCCAGGGAGCCAGGTTCTCGATAAATCAGATGCCCTCCGTACGGTCATTTATTTCACTTCTTTCACCATGTCGATGGCGCCGCAAGGACATTCCTCCGCACAGAGCCCACATCCTTTGCAGTACTCGTAGTTGATCGCATACCGCTTCCCAGGTCCGAGCTTGATCACGGCGTTGTCGGGACACACTGCATAGCAGTTGTCGCAGTTGAAGCAGTTGCCGCAGGAGAGACAACGGCGCGCCTCCAAGAGCGCGTTGTCCTCATTCAGCCCATCGACGATCTCGTCAAAACTCGACCGGCGCCGCACAAGATTGAGAAGCGGCTGTTTCGAGGCGTCTGCATCGGTGTAGTACCAGGTGTTCAACCGACCGAAGCTTGCCGACCCATGACTTTCTGGTTTGACATACGTGGTTCCTCGCAAATAGGCATCGATGTGACGAGCGGCCTTCTTCCCTTGGCCGGTGGCCATCGTGACAGACTGCTCACCGGGCACCATGTCCCCACCGGCGAAGATCCCGGGACGGCCGGTCATCATCGCCTCATCCACTTCGATGGTGCCGTCCTCCCGGACACGCAACCCGGAGATCCGACGAAGGAAACCGGTCTCAGCTCGTTGTCCCAACGCCAGAATCAGGGTATCGGCTTCAATCGTCTCGAAGCGACCGGTCGGTTGCGGCTTCCCTTGCTCATCGAGCGTCATTTCCTCCACCGTCAATGTCGATTCGTTGCCCTGGGCAATCCGCCGCAACCATTGAAACTGCACCCCTTCTTCCTGGGCTTCCGTGATTTCATCGGCAAACGCCGGCGCATGGCCCAAGTCTCGTCGGTAAATAATGATGACTGGTTCCATCCCCAGCCGCTCCACGCTGCGGGCCACGTCGATGGCCGTGTTGCCTCCACCGTAGATCGCGACATGGCGTCCCAGCTTGAGCTCAGCCGCTCCTTCCATATTGTGCAAGAACGTGACGGCGTCAAGAACCCGCTTGGCATCGAACCCCGGAATCTCAACGCGTCTGGCCAGATGCGCGCCGAGCGCGAGAAAGGCGGCGTCGAATCCTCCCTCCGCTATGGTGGTCTCAAGATCGTCGACCCGGCTGTTCAGCCTGAGCGTGACACCCATGGATTGAATTCTTGCGACTTCAGCATCCACGATCTCGCGCGGCAGCCGGTATTTAGGGATGCCGTACCGCATCATCCCGCCGGCTTGTGGACCAGCCTCATGAATGGTGACCTGGTGCCCCATCCGAGCCAGGTGATAGGCGGCGGAGAGGCCACCTGGACCAGCGCCGACAACCAATATGTTCTTGCCGGTCCTCGGAGCGCACATCACCCGCCACCCTTGCCTGATCGCCTGATCACCCAAGAACCGTTCCACCGCGTGAATGCTGACCGCTTCGTCGAGCTGTCCTCGATTGCAGGCGCTTTCACAGGGGTGATAGCAAACGCGACCGTGAATCGCGGGCATGGGGTTGTCCTGCATGAGCTGTTGCCAGGCTTGTTCGTAGGCACCTTCTTCGGCGTGATACAACCAGGCTTGGATGTTCTCACCGGCCGGGCAGGCTTGGTTGCAGGGAGGAAGATGATCCGCATAGACCGGCCGCATGGTGCGCCAGTTGCCTGTGTGATTGGCACGGCTCGTGTTCGGATCGAGCGTGATGGCGAAGGGTTTGTGATCCATACGAGTCTTCACCCCAGGAGTCCATAGGTGGCGATGTTGGCATCTGCGATCGCTTGAATCGTTGAGATCGCGTCCGTGTCTTGTGGCGGACCGAGCAGATGCTTGAATCGGGTTTGCAGTTCGAGATAGCGCTCGATAGGAACCTTGCGACGAATCGGCGTGGAACTGATGACGGTTCCAAACTCTGCCTCGAACAGCGGGAACAGTCCGGATTCCACCGCCAGGCGGGCGATCTTCATCGTATGTGCCGGATCAGAGCCCCAGCCGAGGGGACAGGGTACATGAACATGGAGATAGCGAGCCCCGCGAACACCCATGGCTTTCGTGACCTTACGCTCCAGGTCGTGGAGATCGGCGACTGAGGCCGTCGCGACATAAGGAATCCCATGCGCCATGGCGATTCGCGGCACATTCTTGCCGGTATCAACAGGATTGCCAGGATGACCTGCCACAGCTTGCGTGGTGTTAGTCCTCGCGAAGGGCGGAGTCGACCCTGAACGTTGGACACCGGTGTTCATATAGGCTTCGTTGTCGTAACAGAGATACAGGACGTCATCATTGCGTTCGAACATTCCGGACAGACAACCGAACCCGATATCGACCGTCGCACCATCGCCCCCCTGCGCGATGACTTTCACCTCGTCTCGTCCCTTGGCACGGAGCGCCGCCGCCACTCCGCTGGCCACGGCCGGCGCATTCCCGAACAGTGAATGCATCCAGGGAATCTGCCAGGAGCTTTCGGGATAGGGGCTGGAAAAGACTTCGAGACAGCCGGTCGCGTTCACCGCGATCAATTGATCCTGGCTGGCGCGCATGGCGGCATCGAGGGCATAGCGCGCGCCGAGCGCTTCTCCGCAGCCTTGACAGGCTCGGTGGCCGGAGTTGAGTGAATTGGTGCGATCCATTCGCGATTGGACGGTCCTGGTCGCTTCATCAAGTAACCGATTTCCGGCGGTAAAGGTGCCGGTCTGGTAAAATTTGATGCGCTCCGTCGACATGGCTCTTCTGTCACCTGACTTTCGTTCCGATTCCATCCATGGTTCGAAGCAATTGTTCAGCGACTGGCCCAGCCCGTCGCGTGCTTTGCCGTCGAGCGAGCTCCTGCTCGACCACAGACCTCTTGAGGTCTAAGAAATACGGTTCCGTCAGACGTTCTGCGCGGGCTTCCGTAATCACCTGCTTCAGGGAGGACGTGGAAATGGAACGACCTCCTAACCCTGCGATGACGGTGTGAACGGGAATCTGTCGTCCTGATAACGCGAGCTGAACATCGGCGGACACGATGCCTCCCACACCGACCGCGATGTCTTTCTCGACCACGATGACGCGCGAGACGCCTTCCAACAGCACCCGCAACTGGCGCATCGGAAACGGCCGATAGCATCCGATCTTGACGCACCCGACGGCGACGCTTTCTTGGCGTAGCTCATCCACGGCGTCTTTGATGGTGCCGATGACCGACCCCAAGGCAATCACGGCGATGTCGGCTCCCTCCATGCGATAGGCGGAGCAGAGTCCGCCGGATGGGCGATCAAAGCGCTGCTGGAACGCTTGCGTCAATTCTGGGATGAGCTCAAGAGCTTGCAGGTGTTGATGATGGGCGAGATATTTTACTTCCGCAAAGGCATCGGGCCCTACCATCGCACCGATTGAAACGGGATCATGGGGATCAAGCAGCTGCACCGGCTGATACGGCGGAAGATAGGTGTCCACCTGAGTTGCGTCCGGCAGGTCCACCGGCTCGGAGGCATGCGTCAACACATAGCCGTCCATGCAGACCATCACCGGGCAACTCAGTTCTTCGGCCAAACGGAACGCTTGAATGTGGAGATCGACGGCCTCTTGATTGTGCTCGGCGAAGAGTTGTATCCAGCCGGCGTCACGTAATGCCATGCTGTCGGAATGATCGTTCCAGATGTTGATTGGTGCGCCGATCGCACGGTTCGCGATTGTCATGACGATCGGGAATCCCAGTCCGGCCGCGTTGTACACCGCCTCAGCCATGAAGAGCAGCCCTTGGCTGCTCGTGGCGGTATAGGTCCTGGCGCCGGACGCCGAGGCACCGATCAGGACGCTCAGGGCAGCGAATTCGGATTCCACATTCACAAACTGACATTGCCCGACCTCTCCTTGTGCAACCATCCGCGACAACCGTTCGACGATATGGGTCTGCGGCGAGATGGGGTAGGCCGCAATGACCTCTGGTCGGCAGCGCGCCACGATCTCAGCGACAGCTTGCGATCCTTCCATCTGCACGTTCATCGTTGGAGGACTCCCTGTCGTCCGGCGGTAAACGCAGTGACATAGTCATAAGCCTCGCGTGCGGCCGCGACGTTTGCTTCCCCGATCGCGCCAGGAAATCGCTGGTGAATCGCGGACTCCACGGAAGCGAGCCGGATCAGTCCTGTCAGTGCCGCGAACCCACCCAGCAGTGGCGCGTTGGCAAGCAGTCGCTTGAGGTGTCTCAGGCCGAGGTCGGAGGCCGGAAATGCGCACACGTGGCCGACAGGCAGTGTTGACAGAACATCTTCAAGATGAAGGGCGTTGAGACTCCGTGTTGAATTGATCAAGACAAATCCACAAGGCTCGAGCCCTGCAAACAAATCAACCTGATGCAGGAGCGTCGCGTCCTGCACGACGACGACATCAGGACACGTGACGGCATCTCGCGTCCGGATGGGCTTGTCATCGATACGGCAGAACGCCATCACGGGTGCACCCATCCGTTCCGACCCGAAACTTGGAAAAGCTTGGGCATATTTCCCATTGCTAAAGGACGCCATGGCGAGCAGCTCAGCCGCCGTGACAACACCTTGTCCTCCCCGCCCATGGAAACGGATTTGCCACATCGTGCCTCTGCTCACCTTCCACCCAGCTTGCTGGCTATGTTTGGAGCCCCGACATGCCCGGACAGCCGGAGTGTGTACACACCAGGGCTCTTCGCGATCCCCTGCATCTCCCCATTTCGACTGGGCCGATCGATGGCGAGAAAGACTTGATCCCACATGAGGTCGGGACACTGAAGCACGACATCACCAAGCGTGGCGCCTGGCGAGCGGACGATGGCGGCAAAGACTCGATCACCTGTCTCACAATGAGTCATCATGATCCCGCTTCCATGCACTTGGTGGGACAGAGCGTATGACCGGGTAGTTGCAGCTTGTGTACCACCTCCGCATGTCGTGACCTTCTCAGTGAGGAGACCCGGAGAAAGAGAAGGCAATACAACAACACGATACGGGATTGAAAACGAGTGGTTGATTTACACCGAATGTGGATCGAGGCATATCGGGTCACACCCACGAAAACAACTGTTGCAGATTTCCCCAATTAAGCCCGAATGTCTACATGATCGAGTCCTCACCCGATCATGTAGGAGTTCTCCAGACCCATCAAGAGAATCGACGGCCCAGAGGGAATGACTCACAAGACGACTCCTTAGCCACTCTACTTGAGCATCGTCGCGCGTGCTCTGTTCAAGCAACTTCTCCCCCTGCTTACCGGAATTGCCTCCGAAATCGCCATATGCCGAAACCGAACATGGCAGCCCCAAGGACCGCCATTGAGAGGACCGACGGCCAGAGGATATCCAGCCCTGTCCCTTTCAAGAGAATACCGTTGGCGATCTCAATGTAATAGCGCAAGGGAGACAGCCCCATGAGATTGCGAATCCATGTCGGCATGGCCTCCATCGGTGCCGTGATGCCCGACAGCATCAGCATCGGTGCAGCCACAAGCAGCGTCATCATGCCAACCTGTCCCTGATTCTTCGCAAGCGTCGCACCAGCGAGTCCCATACAGGCAGTGGCGAAAACAAATAGTGCTGTGAGGCTGAAAAACAACCAGGTGCTTCCTCTAATAGGCACGTCAAAAACCGGCTGCATGACGCCAAACAGGCCGACTGCTGACGCACCCAGAATCACCACGGTCATCGCAAGCACCTTCGGGATCATGATCTGAAACGGCGTCAACGGCGATACCAAGAGGTGCTCTAGCGTACCCCGCTCCTTCTCCCGAACCAGGGCTGCCGCAGGGAGCAGAAGCGCAAAGATTGTAATTTGACGGAGAAGGTGTGAGATGCACTCGAACCATGCCTCATTCTGGTCTAAGT
>CAZXNN010000088.1:0-10908 GCA_964641915.1 uncultured Nitrospira sp.
AAAATCCCAAGGGGAGCAATCCCCATGTGGGTTCGATCCCCACCCCGGGCACTGGCAGGACAAGGACTTACGCCCCCTCCGGTGATTGCTTCACTGGCGGGGGTGTGGTCATTTGTGACCGGAGGTGTGACCGCCGGGCCGATCACTGTCCACCCGTGCCGGTTCTGGCTCGGCTGATATCTTCGCGGCTGATCCGGTACCTCCCGTAGTTCCGGAGGACCATGGTCGCGTCCCGGTGTCCCAAATTGCTGGCGATCACCTGGGGGTCCAGCCCGGCCTTCATCCCTCGCACCGCGAAGCTGTGGCGGGCATCGTGCATCGTGTAGCTGGGTGGCAACCCAAGCGCCTTCAGGGCCGCCAGGTGGGCTGCACGGGCTCGGGGGTACGTGGCTCCCGTCCCATCAGCCTCGATGAAGATCGGCGCAGCCGGGAGCTTCCCCTTGATGGCTACGGACACGTACGGCCAAGCCCAGTCTTCGACCAAGACAGGGCGGCTCCGCCAGGCGTTCTTGCTGCCGTGGACGTGCACCGACCGATCTCGCTCATCCACGTCCCGCCGGCAGACCTTCATGGCTGCCGAAATCTCGACCCCGGCCCCCTCTCGAAGGGCTGCCAGCGCTCGGTAGGGTTCCGGATGCGCCTCCACCAAGCGCTTCGAGTCTTCGAGGGAAAGATAGAGATCCCTCGACGGGTTATTCCTGGGTGGACTTACCGCCCTCAGCGGATTCGCCTCGAGCACCTCGATTTCGACCAGGTATTTCGCGAATGAAGACCAAGCCGCGTGGTACCGCCTGGCAGTAGATCCCGAACCGGGCAGTTTGGAGAGCGCCTCGTTGATCCCCTTCCGCGTGAACTTGGAGCGCGGAAAGGGCTGCTCGGCTGAGATCAGGGCACGAAGTTGTGCTTCGTACCTGGCCACCGTTGTGGCCGAGGCACGGCGCTTTGCCCAATTCGACCACTGTTCGACGTATTGGTTCAGGTCGCGATCTGTGAGCAGGGCCCTCAGTTCTACCAAGCCATCGGGGCCCTTGACCCAATAGTCATGAAGTCCACCCGGGCTGATGGGCCCGTTGGCCGCTGCTTCCAGTAGCATCCACTCGCGCTTCCCTTTGAGTTGACCCAGCATCGTCTCAATCTCGCGGGCCATTTTGAGGTCGTTCGTCCCGAGTGGGACGCGCTTCCGGCCGCCATCTTGGAGGGGAGCCCAGGCCCAGTAGCCTCTTCCATGCTTCCAAGGCATCAGTCGGCCCTCCCCACATTGACGGCCTGCTTGCGCTCAGCCGCCCATGCATCCAGATCACTTCGCTTATATCGCCAGGTTGGCCGCCTCGATGCAGGCCCCGCCAGGTTCGACTTGTGAATCGAGGTGTTGGCCTCCAAGAACCGTACAGATACACCCAGGTAGGATGCTGCTTCCCGCCTGGTCATGTACCCATCAGGTGAATTAGTGGGCTCCTTGCAGCGTTGGCGTCTCGGCTTCCAAGATTGAAAATTGATGGGCGGGAAGGCTTCGAGGCTGAAGTCGTATTGCTGGCTCCAGACGACTCTCTCGGGGGAGGTGGTCTGCGGCTCTTCTTGAGTTGCTACCGTGGGTATAGTATGTTCGTCTACCATCTTCTTCACCGCGCAAAGGTTCAGGGTTGATGGTGCAGAGACGGCCCGGTGTTCGCGCACCGAGGCCGTCTCGTTGTTTCTCAGCGGGAGTACCGGGGGGCTCCGCCCCCCGGACCCCCCGAACCGCTTTTACTGGGCGGGCACCCGGAGGACATTCCCTCCGGGCACCTCACCCTGGCCTACCGTCTCCGGTATGCCCGCCATGTGACTCGGGAGCGGTTAGAACCCGGCCACACGTCTTCGGGGCAAAGCCCCTATCTCCGTACTTCCCGGCTCGTGGACCCGAACTCCTCAACGAACTCCTCAACGAACTCCTCAACCGACTGCTCGACTACTCCTCAACTTCCTCCTCGTCTTCGTCCAGTAAGAGCCCGATCAGTTCAAGCTTTCCATCGCTGTCGAGATCGGGATCCTCCAGAACGTCCAGAATGTCCTCTTGCTGCGCCAGAAGCTCCTCATTGGCCTCCAGCAGATCTGCCCGTGTCGGATTAGGCACGGTCCCTCCTTTGTGAAATGCGGGGTCGAACGACCAACCCCCATGGCCCCCGCTAGCCACGGAAGAAGTGGCCCTTGGTGAGCGTGGGTGCGATACCGCGCTCCTCAGCCACCTTGACCACATCGCTGAACCGCACGACCAAGGTGCCCCGGCCCTTCCTGGTTGGAAGTCCTGCGCCCTTCCGGGACCACTGCCACGCAGTTGCCGGGTTCACCTTGAGGATGCTCGCAGCCTCACTGAGCGTGACCCAGTCATTGATCCGGACAATTCGGAACCACTTGAAGCCGTTCCGGTCGCGCCGGTATATCGTCGCTACGGGCTCGGGTGGGTTCCTTCGGTAGAAACCCTCCGGAGGTTCCCATTCGGCCCAAGTGGCATCGAGGCGTCTAGGCATAGTGCACAATACTCAGTATTGTGATACTACGTCAAGTGGGGATGTTGATTGCTTGAGGGTGAGCCTCCGGTCGGAAGCCCAGTGCTCGCGCGCGAAGGCCTCGTATTGAGGAGATGGGGTGGATTGGGCTAGACTAGTGGGGGATACTCCGACTGCGCCCTCGGGAACTCCGTGCCGTCCTGGACGGCCGCGCCTTCCCCATTCCTGGCGTTGTCGGCCAACGTAGTGGGCTTCCATCTGCTACATTGGAACATCGAGCAACACAGGAGCTTTCGACCGGCATCTTCGGTCTTTGTTTGGTCCGTCCAATTGAGGCGACTATGAGCGACGAGGAAGCCGGACTGAAGTCGGACCCGACCATCAGGTTCCACTACATCAAGGGCAACCAGTTTCGGGTGATTCACGCTGACGGCGCCCATGGGGGTGTTACACCGCGGGGGTGGATCGAAATGAACTTCTACTCTGAGCGTGGTCCCATCCCCCAGGTGACGGTTCATCATCTGCAAGCGGATGGCACGATTTCAGGCGAAATCCTTTCGGAGAGAATCCAACGTGATGGGCTGGTTCGAGAGGTCGATGTGGGGGTGATTCTCGACCTCGCCGCAGCAGAGTCATTACAGTCTTGGCTGGCGACAAAGATCACGCAGTTGAAGGAGCTTAGGGAGGACACCAAGAAGTGACGGCTACAAGTTGGGCGATTCCTGACGCGAGCTCGACAGCGCACTCGGGCCCGAACGCGTTGATGGACCTGTCGGTGGTCCTTGGATCCTACAGTGGGTCGCTCCTAGAGGACCGGCTCGCGCTCCAATGGTGGTTGCTTCAACCGGAGTCGGGCACAAACAAATCTTGGCACTATCGGTTTGAGCAGGCCCTAGACCGGTTCAAGGGATTGCAGTCCGGCTGGGCCCATTCAGCCAGCATTCCGCCTAGCACTACGGCACTCCATTTGGCCCGCCAGCTACTGCAACTGTTCTGGGGACGGGGCCTCCGACCGGCGCGGTTGGCGCCGACAAGTGATGGTGGAATTGCGATCTATTTCCTTACGCGGTACGGGCTTGCCTCAGTGGAAGCTACTGAGGAGGGCGAAGCAGTCTTCAGCCCTCCATTCGGCTACGGGGAACCAGATGTCATTGATCTCCAAGATTGCACTGCAAGCGAGGAAGTCCTTAAGGTTCTTGGGCGAACGCCTGAGGCTGGATCGCCCTTGGAGAATGTATTCGCGACGTCGGGGAGTTGATAGCATATTTGCCAGTGACGAAAGGCTGTATTTGAGGTACGCGGAAGTCGCCCACAATGAACTGACCCTGCCGGACAATGAGTTGGCTGCGGCCGTAGTCGATCAGCACTTCCGGTTTCCGGACCAATCGGTCAATCGAAGCAAGTACTCAGAGCCGCTTGATGTGTTATTCCCGTGCTTCGTCACAGAGGGCGTTGTTGTCTTTCCTTGTCACGCCGCCACGTGTGTGCTCATCGGGAAATCGCCGAACACCAAGGCTGGTACCGAACCTCCTGTGTTCGAGTTCAGGCCCACCCACGTCCCGCTGCCCGGCAATTATTCGCATGCCGAGATTGCCAACCTACGGGACGGGGTTCAGTTGCGCCACAACCAGGGGGGAAAGGTGCAGGGCAGCATCAAGGCCGGGTATCGGCAACGAGTCCGCGGCCATGCACAGCTTGTTCGAAGGCCCAGCCCAGGTGAGCCGTTCGCTTGGCTGAAGCGTCGCTTGGGCAGGTAATGGTTCCTGTTTGTCAATTCTGGGGCCTGGATGACATCGTCAAGACATCTGGCGTGTAACTAAGGGAGGTACAGGCGACCCCCATTCCTGAGCACAAGCGCACCCTCCCCAAGCATGCTGCGAACTTGGTCTTCGATCACGCGCTCAAGTTCCGACCCAGTGCGCTGGAACCCGAACATTCGCGCAACTTCACTGATGGCAACTGGCGGCTCAACGCCAAGATGCTCCTCAACGACATGCCTCAATCCAGTGCGAATCTCAATTGTGGGAAGCATATCAGGCTTCCGAAGTGTGACTGAGCGCGCCTGGGACCGGTCACGAGGAGGGCAGTCGCTCACAGGAGCCGCAATGTAGAATGACGATTCGACATGTAGCGCACCGATGCGAACGGCATGGACAAGTGCATCCCTCACCGCTTGCTGGATGCGAGCTCCCGCACGATCCTTTCCACAAACACTAGCGTATCTGCGCCCGATCTCCTCCTCGTGAATGGGGCCTTCGGTATCGACAATGCGTTTGAGGATGGGAAGAAGTTCGGACCGCCGTACGCGATGTGGCTCGACCGTGAGTCGAACGGAAAAGGAGACTTCCACATACGCAGGACCCTTTACGGCTTCTGCGGGAGGGTTCGGAAGTGGGTCTGCATTCTCGACGGGAACGCCGTGGGCCTCAGCCGGCTCCCGGTGCTCGGAATGACGGGTAGCCTGACCGGGCACGGGGTCATCTGCCCGCGCGGCCTCGATCGCCGCAGCCGCGCGCATCAGAGTCTCGCTGCGATTCTTGAACCAGTCCGTGCTCCAGATCCGATGTATACGCCAGCCCCGATCGACCAATACCTGTTCCCGCAAGCGATCTCTGTCTCTGGCAGATCGCGAGCTATGGTAGGTCGCGCCGTCGCACTCTATACCGATCAAGTAGCGTCCCGGTTGCTCCGGGTCCTTGATCGCCATATCGATGAAAAACCCTGCCACTCCAACTTGGTGTTCGACCGTGTAGCCAAGTTGGCTCAGTGCGCTGCCGACATCCTCTTCGAAATCTGAGTCAATGGGACGCGCAGGCATGTCCGCGCGCTCCAAATACCCCATCTCAGCATACCGAAGGAAGGTCTTGAGTACTGCGACTCCAGCACTCTGTGTGCGCCCCAAGTCGATATCGGATGCAGTTATCGAGGCGAATACTTCACAGCGCCGCCGGGCCCGCGTGATGAGGACGTTCAGTCTCCGCTCACCCCCCTGGGCAGATAGCGGCCCAAATCCCATCGCCACGAAGCCGTTGTGGTCCGGACCATACCCGACAGAAATGAGGACAACATCTCGCTCGTCGCCTTGGATGGACTCCAAATTCTTCACGAAGAATGGTTCAGGTGTGTCAGAAGAGAAGAACGGGGCAAGGTCTGGGTTTTCACGCCAGAGTAGTTCAAGCTCGTCCAGGATGGCGTCGCGCTGAGCAACGGAGAACGTACCAACCCCTAGCGACATACCGCCTGGGAAGCGCTCGGAGCTTCGATAGCGGCGAGCGTGACTAATCACGGCCTCGGCAACTGCCCGGGCCTCGATGCGGTTAGTTGCGGATTGCCCGCGATCGTACGTGCCATTCACCTTTGTGAAGCGCAAGCCGAGGTCCTCGGATTCCGCGCTTGGGACAATGTACAATCGCTTGTAGAACGCCAAATTGGACACGGCGATGAGTGATTCGTGCTGACTGCGGTAATGCCAGCGCAACATCCGGAAGGGCATGCCCTGTGCTGTACATAGGCCAAGGATGCTTTCAACGTCAGTGACGCGAAAATCCTCGGAATCCACAGGCTCGCTGTCCTCGCCAGCGACACGATCGAAGAAGGACGTGGGCGGCAGCTGCTTGTCATCTCCGACCACGACAACTTGTCGGCCTCTGGCGATAGCTCCGAGGGCCTCAATTGGGCGGATCTGGCTGGCTTCGTCCATGAGTACGAGCTCGAACTCAACCGCACCCGGTGTCACAAATTGCGCGAGCGACATTGGCGACATCATCCAGACAGGCTTTATCAGCTGCATTGTGCGTCCGGTTGCCTTGATCAGCTGCCGCAAGGGCAAATGCCGACGCTGCTTTTGCCACTCACGAGCTAGAATTCCCACCTCGCCAACAGAGCGGTTGCCACGTGGCATGCGTTCTAGGTGTTGTGCCTTCAGCTCCGCCGTAGAAAGCGCCAGGATTTCGCGATCCAGCCTCTTGAAGGCCGCCTGACTCGCTTCGTGCGTCCGGCCGTCGAATAAGGCCAATTCACGATTCTCGGCATATGCCTGGCGTGCGAGGGATTCGAAGCGCGCCATCTCAAAGGCGCCGACGGCAGTGTCTTGGTCAAGCCGTCCGTCATCAAGCCTGTCTACGATCTCTCCGAGCCCCGCCTCCTTCGCCTCGTGACTCCAGACGCGCCAGACCGACCACTCTGAAAATCGAGCAGCGTGTGTTGCGAGAGTCGCGAGTATTTGCTCGAGGGAGACAAACGGTATCGAGGCAATGTCGTCGACACCGAAGCGCTGCTGAACGTCAAAGGAGAGTTGTGAGAAGAACTCTGAGAGCTCTGTGTGGATTGCCTCGGCCGAGGAGGCGAAGGATTGTATGTCGCGGGAGAAGGCGGCTAGGTCGCCAATGGAGGCGAATCGGCACCGCCATTGGGCTGGTAGGACGAACCCTGCCGCGCTCTTTTCCCACTCGCAGATCGCTTGCAGTGCCTGCCAATCGGAGTGTTCCCCGCTCCAATGAGATCCGAAAGCCGACAACCCGAGAGCGTCGAATGAGGAGAGGAGCTCGCGCTCCCGCTGGCCAGCGGCAAGAGTGTTCAATATTGCAAGACGCTCGGACAGTCCTGGGAGCGGGCCGATGTGGAACGAGCGCAGGCGCCGGACGGCATTGCGGTATTCAGCGCTTAGCCAACGGAGCCAAGAGCGGCCATGCTCGGCAAGTTGCCGCCGAACATCTGAAAAGTCCTCGCCCCAGGCAGCCGGGAGGAGCACCCGGTCCAATTGACGCTTCATTCTCGAAAAGCGGGTGCCGGTCTGGACCGCATTCTCGATCTCCTGGCGGCTGTTCATCCAGACTTCATTCGCAAGGGCTCGCGCGTCTAGGGCTGGCGCCAAACCTGCGAATGTGCCCACTGGGCCGAGTTGTCGCGCCTCAGCGATATTTGCGGCCTTCGTGCCGGCTTTATCTGCCAAAAGGTGTCCATCGTGAGCGAGATTTGTCACGCCCGCAGAAAGGACCGTGGCCCGATCTCCTGCCCTTTGGATGTCCTGGGGCAGCAAGGCCTCCAACCCCATTCCTCGCCAGGGGTGTTGTGCCGGGATGCCCATCGTACCGACATGTTGTGCTAGAGCGGCAACCCTTCGCTGGCGCTCCTCGGCATCAGGGCGATTCCAACCTTGTGCTGCGGCCAATTGGAAATCCGGGGCACGAACCCCAGCCGCGGCCAATCGAGCGAGTTTGCCGAAAACCTCATACGGTGTGACCAGCGAGGGGGACAATGGTGTGTGTAGTCGCGTGGCATGGTCATTAAGTGCGTCCCGGGTCCGTCTGAGATCGCTTGCCAGCGTGCCGGCAGGAGGAGCCCTGAGGTGCCCGAGCTGATAGGTATCCTGAAGTTCCTCGAGCACAACTTTCTTCTTGGCTTTGTGGCTGTGTAGCTCAAGGCAGATCTGGCCGAGGCCAATGCGCTCCAAGTTGCTTCGGACCACATTTAGAGCTGCCATCTTCTCAGCGACGAAAAGGACACGTTTGCCATCACGGACGGCCGAGGCGATCAGATTGGTGATTGTCTGTGACTTGCCAGTCCCGGGTGGCCCCTGGATGACGAGATTGTGATGTGTCCTGACATCGTCGATCGCAAGCGTTTGAGAGCTGTCTGCGTCGACGACGTGACCGGCAGTGCTGATATCGATAAGCGTGTCGACAACTGTGTTGTCGTCGTCGGGGATAAGGGTGTTGTCTTCACCTGCGAAGCCGTCACCCAGAAGTCCATTGATGATGGCGTGGTCGCGCAGTGCGCCCGTCAGCGGCCATAGCTCAGGGTCGAGATCTCTGTACATCATGAGCTTGGCAAATGAAAAAAAGCCCAAGGTGATGGAGTCTTTGAGGACTTCCCACTGTGGCACAGCAGCGACAGCCGCCGAGGTCGCGTTGAAGTACGCACTCGGTGATAGGTCCTCAATGTCTGGAATATCGGGAAGCTCAATGCCCTCGTCGGCTAGCCGCTGCTGAAGGGAGAGATTCGTGGATATCTCTTCGCCGGAATACGCGACCTTGAATCGTTCCTTGGCCTCGGCGCGTGTCAGGGTGACAGGAATCAGGACGAGCGGTGCATAGCGGGGTTTCGAGTGGTCGCGCTGTTCATACCATTTCAAGAAGCCAAGCGCGAGATAAAGGATGTTGACGCCCTGCTCGCTCTCAAAGGTCTGCGCATCGTATGCAATGCTGCGGAGGCGGGACTGGAGCTTCGTTGAGGGGAGACCTGTCTGTAGCCGAGAGTCGGTGTGGCGCCCTGCCGGGCCAGGATCGATCGTATCGTCACCTGGTTGCGCCAGATCCAACAACTCAGGCTCGTCGACTGCGGTTTCGTCCGCAGTAGGGAGGAAGGTCATCGGCTTCGACTCTCGCACCAGAATGCGAAAGATCTCCTCCGAAAGTTCGTCCTGGATGTCGACGATCTTCGCACGCGAACTTCCGAGTGGGGTATGCAGCAGGCGCGACCGAACGCTCGTTTCTAGCAATTCCTTTCGTGCGAGCGCGAGCTTGCGCTCAATGGGTGTTTCGTCCGGAGTCTCTGGCGTCGATCGCACATCTGTATCGGTCATCCGATCCTCGGCGAGCGGAGACGGCCGCCATAGGTTGAGCGGTCGGTGGTGGTGGGCCAAGGGGGTAAGTGGCTCGACGCCACTTCTGGGGGCAGGCAAGACCGGATCTGACGGCCCCCTTCACGGTTTTTGACCCTCGCAAGCTAACGCTCGCGGAAGCGTCACGCCATCATGCCGAGCAATACGTATGCCAGTGGCTCTGCATGACTTAGGCCCGATCTCCCCCTCTTGGAGTCGAACAGACCCAGCGTTCGAGGAGCCGCCTCTAGTGGGTCGATGCGGGCAGGAGACGCGCACAACCGTAGCATAGCGCGCCTATGCGACATTGGCGTGATTTAGGTGTGAATGGGCTGCTCCAATCAGTCCTTGCATAAAGCGCCGGACTAGCAATCCACCGCCCGCCTCGGCCAACTGGAGGATCTTCCCACGTGCTCCTCGAGTCCGGGTTAAGACTCGCCACTCGGGCATTGTGAAGGAATAGACCACCTCTCCCCCTACCACGGCCTCTACGACCTCTTGATCACTGGCCTCTTGCCCAAGCCCTACAGCGATGCGGAGCCCATTGCTCCACCGTATCGCCTGGAGCCCATAGGTCGCCTTCTCGTACTCGTGCCAGAGAGTAAGGTCTGACACTGAGCCGGTCGCGGCGAAGTCGCCCAGTACCTGCCAGGGTGTACGGTGACCGGCGTGCCGGCTGGTCTTGAGATCGCCACGGGCGACTTCAAGCGCGACTGGAGTTGGCGCATCACCTTCTCCCGTTACTACCTGACAGACGTATCGCGCCGCTTCACCCCGACTTCGAGCCTGCTCAAGCCGGATCCCGTGTTCGCGCGAAGGTGGTCGGACGCCTCGGTTCGTTGTGACGCGAACCCAGCGGGTGTACAAGGACTCCTCGAGCGAGTCGAGTTGCGCCATGGTGAGCCGTGCTTGGGCGAGAAGGACGATGTGGAGGTGCGGGTGCCAGCCGTTCTTGCCGACCGTGACATCGTGAGCCCGGACCCAGTGGACCAGGCCGAAGTTGGCTTTGTCGACCTTCCATGCTCGGCCGCTTACGAGACTTGTGAAGGCCGCACCGACGGTAGTGAGCAAGCCTGAGAGCTGATCTCCAAAATCGTGAGGAAGGGTGAGGGTGAGCATCATTACGGACCCGACGCCATGCTGATCCATCCAACTGCTGCATGCGAGGTCCAGGTCGCTCGCTCTTTGTTGCCTGATTCTAGGTCCGCAGACGGGGCACACCCACATTCGTCCGCAAAGCATGACGTGGGAAAAATGGGCAACCATCAAGCCTTCTGAGTCGGGTTGCCGCCTGATCTCGGGGTTTGATACGCCGTTGATCCTGCGGATCCCGCAGGTGCAGACCCTGGGGATGGTGCTGATATTTTGGAGTACGTCTCGCAGGTCGTACCTAGCATCCCTGCGGGTGATGCGGGATTGTGCGGCTCCGGACAGCTTTTCTGTAGTATTGCCAAGTGCGCTCCTTGTCCCCCTTCGCGCTGGTGGGCCCCCAGCCCCTTGGTAACGAGCGGCCATGCGTTGCCCCGGGATTGCTGAGATGACGCCCTGGGTAGGCAGTCCCGGCGTTCTGGCGGCCTCTTGGGAAGGCCTCGAGCCAGCGAGGTCTGGCTCCGAATGATGATTGCATTCGTCATGGGAATCGGAGTCAACTCGGTTGGGCACCGATGTGACCGTGGTTGTGACCGGAGTCCTGCGGATTTGGGCGGAATGTCGCGGTTGCTTGCGGCGTCCTTCCCAAAAGGGCACCTTGCTACCTAGGGAGTGGATCTGACTTAAAATCCCAAGGGGAGCAATCCCCATGTGGGTTCGATCCCCACCCCGGGC
>CAZXNN010000089.1:0-10894 GCA_964641915.1 uncultured Nitrospira sp.
GGCTACGAAACGAAGTTTGTCGACGCGAACCTGCCTAATGACGAGGCAAAGAGGCCGTATCTTCGCCGCTTTTCGCCCACGCATGACATCGCCTATTGTCGATCTCCCGGTTCGATCGCCATCGAACTGACACGCCACGAGCCTGCGGTGGAGGCCTTGGAATCACCCTACAAAATTCAATTCAGCGCCGATTCACGCGATCTTCTTTCTGGTGGTCATACAGCAGTCGCCGATGCACAGCGACCGGATGTGCTGGAAGTCATGCTGCCGGTCGCTGACGTGCAGTTGTCCGCTGATTTCTGGCGGGATGCCTTGGGATTCCGCGACCTGGAAGCGTCAGCGAATGGAGACAGGAACCTGCAGTTCAGATCGCCGGTTCCAACATGGTCGCTGCGTCTCCGTCTCACTCGTGGAGCGGCGAGGCCGAAACCGTTCCTCGATGACCCCGGTTTCCCGTGTCTCGCACTCTTGAGCAGCGATCCGGTCGCCGATCTTGCGCGTTGCATATCGTTTGGTGGTCGTGAGCCATCCGGCCCGTTTGGTATCAAGGTCGGTGGTCGAATGCTGCAGATCGGCTTGGTCAGGGGGCCGAATGATGAGATTGTGGAGTTGATCGGGATTGTGAAAGGCAAGACATGAGCAAACGCATCATCGATTTGTCGTATCTCATCGAAGAGGGGATGACCACATATCCCGTGCCCTGGCATCCCGTTGTCGAGATCACGCAACTGGGGCGTCACGGCATTGAGAATCGCGAGTCCCGGCGGATCGTGCTCGGTACGCACATCGGCACTCATGTGGATGCCCCTCGCCATTTTATTCCGAAGGGTGGGACGATAGAGTTTATGCCTCTGGATTTGATGGTCGGCCCGGCCACGCTGGTCGACTTCTCCCATGCTAAAGCAAAGCAGGAGTTTGGCGTGGATGATTTTCGCAAGGCGCTGGGCAGGGAGCGGCCGCGCAGGCTGGTGATGCGATTCGATTGGTCACGCTATTGGGGCACCATGGCGTATTACCAAACCCAGCCTTTCATCTCCGAAGAGGCGGCGCAGTGGTTGATCGACCGCGGTGTCCGATTACTCGGCATGGATACGGCGCAGCCCGACAGCCCGGACAATGGCCGCACGGGTCCCAAGGATTCTCCTGTGCACAAGATCATGCTCGCGAAGGGATGCTACCTGCTGGAGTACCTGTGCAACCTGCGCAAGATCAGACAGTCGCGATTCGAGTTGATCGTAGCGCCGCTTCGGCTCAAGGAAGGCGACGGCGCACCGGCACGCGTTCTTGCCATCGAGGGGGATTAGGCTGTGAAGGTTCAGGAGAAGATGGCAGTGGACTGGCTGTTGGATTGGCTTTCGAATCGGACAACCCTGCCCGCGAAAGGCCGGGAGGAACTTGTCCTGACCGACTTTTTTGAGGCGGGCTGGGTCGATTCCTTCGGAATCATGGAGCTTATTGCGGAGATTGAGCGCCGTTTCGGTGTCGTATTTACGGCCGAGCATTTTGAGCGAAAGAGCTTTTTCAATATTGCGGGACTGGCGAAGTTGATCGCCGAAATCTCGGAGGATGCTCCATGAATACACCGCAGGAGGTGTTGACGAGGGACGCCTATGCATCGGCCTTGCGCGCGGTCGGCCTTGAACGCGGAGATGTGGTCTTTGTGCAAAGTGCGCTGTGGCCGATCGGACCGGTCGCCGGCGCGACCGATTCAGCCGGCATGCTGGAATTCTATCTGAGCGGGCTGCGTGATGTGCTCGGCAGTGAGGGGACGATTACCGTACTGACGTCATTCGAGGACTACGGACGTTATGGGACTCCGTTTATTGTCGAGTCATCGCCGTCCAGGAACGGCGCGTTCAGCGAGTATATTCGAACGCAACCGGGTGCCGTTCGGTCCGTTCATCCTCTCGCATCGATCGCCGGGCTCGGTCCGCAGGCAGAGGCAATCTGTGGCGGAAATCATTTTACGGGCATGGGCTACGACTCACCCTGGGGGCGACTTCACCGCGCGGGAGCGAAGCTGCTCGACCTGGGGCTTCGGTTCCGCGAAATCGCAAGTTGGGATCACTATGTCGAAGCGATGTTCGGTGTGCCATACCAGTACAACAAGGTCTTCAATGCGCCAGTCATCAAGGATGGAGTCGCGATTCCCGGTCCCTTCGTGATGTCGGTGCGGTATCTTGATTTTTCGATTGCCTACGATACGAGTCGCTACGAGGAACGACTGACGCGCGAAGGACTGCTCAAGGAGGCCAAACTCGGACGGTCCGTGGTGCAGGCTGTGGATTGTGTCCAGGCCTTCGAAGTCGGCACGCAGTGCCTGAATGAGGACCGATACTTCTTTCTCAAGGAGCCTCCAAAATTCAGGCCGGGTGAGTATCCCACAGACGGTGTGACGGGACCGATGAAAGCCGTGTATCACGACGCGGGACCGAATGTCCGGAAGGGAGCGCATTCATGAGCAAAGAGGATCCGTTCGAGAAATGGTCACAGTTCTATCGTGAGGGGCTCAGCAAAGGCCATGCAGTCAGTTGGCCGAGCGAGACCCTCGTCAGATTGATGCGGGGTTCATACATCCCCGGCTTGGACCGAAACTACACTGGCAAGTCGGTGCTCGAGGTCGGTTTTGGCAGCGGCAATAACTTGCCCTTCCTAATGTCGCTGGGCCTTCAGGTTCATGGTGTCGAAGTATCCGGAGAGATCTGCAAGGACGTGGCCTTGAGGTTGGGTGATGGCGGGGCGGGAGTCGACCTGAGGGTAGGTACGAACCGCGACCTGCCCTTTCCCGATGAGAGCTTTGACTTCCTCGTCTCGTGGAACGTGCTTCATTACGAGAACACGGAAGAGCTCCTGAAGGCGGGACTTCCAGCCTATCGGCGGGTGTTGAAACCGGGCGGACGCATGCTTCTCTCAACGACAGGACCCGACAGTGGAATCCTGAAAGGTGCCAAGGCTCTGGGAGGTCACCGCTACCTCATCGGGCGTGAAGACGATTTCCGAAAGGGGCAGATATTCTTCTATTTCGATGCGCCTCAGTATGTAGAGCACTACCTTCGGGACTACTTCACGGAAATACGCATCGGCCGCGCTACGGAAGACCTTTTTACGGATGTTCAGGACGCTTTCATCATAACAGCGATCAGGGGGCGGAATAGCTGATGTTCAGCCTCGATATCTTCGATGAGATCCTGCGATTGAATATCGGCGTCTCGCAGTCCGATAACGCGCGTATGTTTGAGCTGCTTTCGGGGATCCATCCCCTGCGGCTCCACCGCTATACGTCCGGCCGTGAGCACAATGGTTGGATGGTTCCACACGACTGGGTCGTCCACCGTGCCGAAATCCGCCGGGATGGGAAGGTGCTTTTCGATGGTACGCGGCATCCCATGGCCGTCGCTGGGTACTCGCCTTCCTTCGAGGGCAAGGTTCTGAAGGATGAGTTGGATCGACATGTCTTCGTGAAGAAGGAACTGCCCGATGTGTATCCCTTCCATTGCATGAACAACTACCGGCCGTGGGCTCGGGACTGGGGGTTCTGCGTGCCGTTCAACGTATGGAAGGCGTGGCCGGCCGGTGAGTATGAGGTTGCCCTCGAAACAGAGTATCGCGATGGTGAGATGCTCGTGGGCGAGATTCACCATGATGGCGAGTGTTCCGACACGGTTGTCTTTAACGCGCACACGTGTCATCCCTGCCAGTTCAATGACGATCTTGCCGGCGTGGCGGTCATCCTCGAGCTCTTCAAATGGCTGAGAGGCCGCAAGACCCGCTGGAGCTATCGCGCCGTGCTGGCCCCGGAGCACTTGGGAACCGTCTTCTACCTGGCTGACTTACCCGAAGCGGAAAGGCGGCGCCTTAAGATGGGCGCATTTGTCGAGATGGTGGGTATCGACGAGGACTTGATCCTTCAGCAGAGCTTTGATGGCAAGTCCATCCTCGATCGCGTAATGACTCATGCCTTGCGGCGGAGGAATCCCGGGGCGCGCGTTGGGGCGTTCCGCACCGTGGTCGGCAATGACGAGACGGTTTGGGAGGCGGCTGGCATCGAGATTCCTTTTGTCTCCCTTTCCCGGTGCGTGAAAAACACGTACTACCCGCAGTATCACACGAACGAGGACGACCTGCGCATCACTTCCGAGGCGAAGCTTCGGGAAGCCTTGGAGGTGCTTCAGGAGACGGTGGAAATCCTTGAAAGCGATCGGTACGTACACCGCAAATTCACGGGACTCGTGGCCTTGTCCAATCCCCGGTACAACTTGTATGTCGAGAGGCCCGATCCCACGGTCGCGAAGAACCTGTCTGAACGGGATCTCAATCTCGGACGCCTGCAGGATCGGCTTCCGCGCTACTTCGACGGTTCAAGGACCGTTTTCGACATCGCCGAGCGCAACGACATTGATTTTGCGACGCTGCGTGATTATGTCGGCAAGTTCCAGGACAGGGGACTCGTGAAGCTGCTGCCACCCGATACACTCGATGCATACAAGTCGACAGGCGGTATTGTGCCATGAAGCGATTGATACGAAAGCTGTTGCCCAAGCCCTACGAAGCCCTCCGTGATTTGAGGTGGTCGCTCGACGAGTGGTACGACGAGAGCCTTCGCGACCACGGTCCCGAGAAAAAAGCGGAGTTCCGCTTCAAGCGTTTGGCGGCCGGGATGAACGACAAACCCGTGGATCCCGCCAAGCCGCGTGTGCTGTTCCTTGCTATAAAGGGTTGGCCATACCACCTGCTTTGCGAAGCCGTGATGGCCCTGCGGCTGAGGCAGCGCGGACACCATGTCGAGTTTGTGACCTGCGATCGTAGCGTTCCCTTCTGCCTCATGGGCAACGTGCACAATATGAAGACGCCGCCGTGCGACTTCTGCATGAAGCAGAAGGAAGCCCTGGTGAAGCGTTGGTTCCCGTCACAGTCTCTTGGTGCGTTCGAGGGTCGGGGCGCTGTCTACGCCGACATTGACAAACTCGATCTTGCGGGATGCCGTGCCTTCACCTGGAACGGAATGCCTCTGGGGTTGTGGTGCGAATCGAGCGTGATGTGGTACGAGCTGCGATCGATGCTCTATGATCATGACATTCCTCTCTTCCGCCAGCTCCTCAAGGGCGCTGTACATGTGGCGGAACGTTTTCCCGCGCACCTTGACCGGGCAAAGCCTGACCGTGTGGTGATGCTGAACGGCGACTTCTTTGCCGAGCGGGTCGCGCGGGAGATTTGCATGAAGCGGGGAATCCATGTGTTCTCACATGAAACCGGGTTCTTCCTCGACGATATTTACATGCGCATGGACGATAGCCGCCCCTATTACGCGGACGAGACATTTGATCTCTGCAAGACCGAGCCGCTCACGCGGGCGGAACGCACCAAGGTGGAGAAGTATTTCAAATCCCGGAGGCGGCACCGTGCGTTCTGGCCCACGGCGGAAAACGATCCGAAGGCCATGATGAAGGAACTGGGACTGGATGATCGTCCTACGGCGGCTCTCTTCACGAATGTCACGTGGGACACCGCCATGCTCCAGCAGGATACAATCTACACGAGCATGCATGAGTGGCTTGCCGATACGGTAGCTTACTTCGGAAAGCACCCCGAATGGCAGTTGATCATCCGCTTTCATCCTGGCGAAGTGAGATTCCCTGAAGTGGCGACGACGGAGCTTGCGGAGGACGAATTGCGGCGACGCGTGCCCGTCCTGCCGCCGAACGTGAAAGCCATCAGCGCCCATTCCATGTTGAGTTCGTACCTGGCGATGGACCGGGCGACCTGTGGCCTTGTTTACATGTCCACGGTCGGTTTCGAAATGACGTACCTCAAGAAACCGACGATCGTTGCCGCCCCGACGCATTACGCCCGGAAAGGATTCACCTATGACCCTTCATCGCGCGACGAGTACTTCGATATGCTGGGGCGAGCCATGCGGGGCGAGCTACGCTTCGACGATGGTATGCGGGACAAGCACCTTAGCTACGCCTATCACTTCTTCTTCGAGCGCTTGACACCGTTCGGCGCCGTCACAAGGGACTGGAAGGTCATATCGAAGAAACACGTGGACACCCGATCCCTCTACAGTCTGGAAGCGTCGCCGTCAGGTTTGCGCAAGGGTTCCTTCAAAGGGTTGGAGACTCTATGCAATGCTATCGAGAGAGGCGAGACGCCGATCGTGGGAAGGCGCATTGCGAAGTATAATGCAAGGGCCTGATCTGCATACATCGATCCGTTCGTCGCCTTCTTGGCGTCATCCGCTGGTCGTAGTTCTCCTGCTCCTTCTCGGCGTGGGTTGCGGTACTACCATCGACCTCCCGCTCCCGAAGGGCCCTGTCGACGAGGTCGAGGACACGGCTGAAGCGCAAGCGCACGAATTCGCTACGTACAAGCGGAAGCTCGAGCTGCTAAAGACAAGGTGGGATCAGAAGCCCCTCGACTTCGGCGCACAACGGCAGTCCTTCTACGACAATGCAGTGATCGAAAGATCGATCGGCGTCAGGCGACATCTGGGGAGGGTTCGCAAGCTGAATGGCGGAAAGCCCGTGTTGGAAGCCACGGACGGGTGGGAGTCCTGGGAGGCACCCGAGGCGAAGACCGGTTTGGGGGCTTATGTATCTGTCGTTCGCGATTCCGAGGGTGTTTTCAAGGCGTGGTACGGGTGCGGAAAAAGCACTGAGGGCCATAACGTGGATGTCGGGTATGCCGAGTCATCGGATGGACTGACATGGAAGAAGCGCAAAGGCATCGTCATCAGCCCTGCGCACGGTCATGGTGTTCTCTATGACACGCGGGATGAACGGGCAGATCATCGTTACAAGATGGCCTATGGCACCGGATACTTCTATCCGCTCTTCTTTGCGCATTCGCCGAATGGCATTCGTTGGACGCCGTATGGGGATCGCGAGATCATTCCAGAGGCAGATCAGCTCAGGGTGGATACACAAAACGGATTGTTTTGGGACGACGAACTGCAGGCTTATCGTATCCAGACACGCAACCGCGAGGGCCGGGTACGCGGAATACGCCAATTCATCAAGCCGACGTTCGGCGGCGGGTGGGGACGCAAGACACGGGCACAGGTCTTCGGCATACAAGACGAGCAGCTTCCAGAGAGCCTGAGTTGTTACACGTTCAACGCCTTCAAGGACGGAGGAATCTACATCGGAATGGCGAACCTCAATATGGACACCATGCGGTTCCGCGTCGCCACGTCCCGCGATGGTTTAAGCTGGGACTGGCGATGGGTTACCGGGAAGGATGACCTTATTCCACTCGGTCCACCCGGCAGCTTCGACTCTTCCGCCATCTTTTGTGCGGCGACGCCGTTTATCAAAGTCGGCGACGAACAGTGGATCTACTATGTAGGTATGAACCGGCCCTACGAGCGGACGCTGGAGGCACCGCAGCACGGCAGCGCGGAACCGCACCTGAAAGCGATCGGTGTGGCCGCTCTTCGCCTTGACGGGCTTTTCTTCATCGAATGCTCGGCCATCACCGGAATGGTGGAAACGAAGCCTTTTGTCTGGCAGGGTGACAGTCTCGAACTGAACGTCGATGCGACCCTGGGGGAGCTCAAGGTTGAAGTGCTCGACGAGGCTGGCAAGTCGATCGATGGATTGGACGCCTCCACGTCTGACCGCTTCATGTCGGACGAAGTGCATTACAGGGCAGCATGGTCCGGGTCGTCGGATCTGGCGCGACTCAAGGGGACCACGGTCCGGCTCCGGTTCAAGATGGTGGGCCCCGTGAAGCTATACGCATTTCAACAGCTTGGCGTGGACACGAGTGGAGGACAGCCATGAAACGGGTTCTTGCTGGTTTACTTATTCTGGCCGCCTGGAGCGATACACATGCAACGCTCAGCGACGGCTTGATCATGCACTACACGTTCGAAGATGAAAACGACCTGGGATTTGACAGTTCAGGAAATGACAATCATGGCTTGGCGACGAAGGTGCTTCCGATCAAGGGGAGGGTAGGGCGGGGGGCCTTCTTCGGCGGAGACGGAATGATCGTCGCACAGGACTTCCAGAACTACGACTGGGGCAATGCCGTAACGGTCTGCACGTGGATTCGACGCACAGAGCCAGCCATGGATTACCAAGGCATCGTCAATGCCGGCTATTCCGCGAAGGGTAGTTGGGAGGTCCGGCTATGGCCCGACAACGAGAACGCCGTCCTTTCTGCAGGCGTTGTCAGCCTCGCAGGGCCTGAGCCGAGCGACGCACAAAGTCCGTCCACCGTAGTTGGCGAGTGGTATCACGTGGCGTTCACATACGACAGCGAGCGGTTTCGCTTTTACGTCAACGGAAGGCTTCAGCCCTCCGCTGCGAAGGATCTGGGTGCCATACGATCGATGAAGCAAGCCGTTATGGTCGGTAGCAGCGGAGCTGATAGCCCTCGTCCTCAGCACTTCAAGGGGATCATCGACGAGGTTCGAATCTACGAGCGAGCCCTTTCGGAAGATGAAATCCTAGCCCTTGCCGCGGAAGGTGCGGAAGAACAGGCCGGTCCGCCGCCACAGCCTGAACAGACGGCGCTAGATGTGGATCCGGCGCAGTCCCCCGATGGCGCATCTACGGAAACGATCCCGGTTGCTGTAACCGAGCCGGTGCCGCCTCCGGTCGTAACAGCACCGATTCAGGTGGTCGAGAGCGTGACGCCAGCCCGACTTCCGCCCACCGTTGAGGTCAAGACGAGCACGGGTCCGCAGGTGTCGGATGACTGTTGTGCGACACTCAATCAGCTCATGGTGGACTGGCTCGCGGGCAATCGCGAGCAGGCCATACGTGAACTCGATCGCCTGACTCGCCTGTACAAACGCTAGCAGTGTGGCAAGGCCTGCATGGACGTTGTTATTCCCGCCTTCAATGCCGAGCGATTTATCGGTGACACGATTCGTTCGGTCTTGGCGCAGACGCGGACCGCAAGTTCTATCACGGTGGTGGATGACGCCAGCACGGACGGAACGTTGGCTGTCTCGAGATCATTCGGCTCACAGGTAAGTGTGATCGCGAATACGGTAAACGCTGGACCGGGCGCGAGGCGGAATCAGGGGGCGCATACGGGGGCGAGTCCTTTGCTTGCGTTCCTGGACGCCGACGATGTGTGGGAGCCGGATCATGTCGAAACTGTGACAGATCTGCTCAACCGGTTTCCTCTTGCGGGCGTTGCGTTCAGCCGGTCGCGCATGTTCGGGATGCGTGATGAAATCTGGCCGCAGTCCATACCGTGCGAAGACAGGCCGCGGATGGCTTTCTCCGACATGATGCGCAATCTGTTCTGCCACATTGGCTCCGCCGTTGTGCGCCGCGAGGCTTTTGACAAAGTGGGCGGTTTTGACGACATCGTCGAATTCTACAAGGGAACGCGCGTACAGGGGGAGGATTACGACTTCCTGCTGCGTCTCTCGCTGGAGACGCCCTATGTGGGAAGTTCGAAAGTTACGTTTCGCTATCGCTGGCATGAGGGAATGTCGAGTAGGCACATTGTCCCGCAGATCGTCATCGGATTCAAATACCGGCTGCGTCTTCTGGACCGGCTCCGGGCGGACCCTGCAAGAGCAGACCTTGTGCCTGTCGCACTTGATCGCATACAGCAGTGTTGGAATGAGCACATCGAGCTGGTGTGGTGTAAACGCGATCTCGCGGGGCTGCGCATGATGGTGGAATTCGGCCTGTCGAGGGATGAGCTGCGATGTATTACGAGGTTGTACGCGCAGCGGGCGGGACTTCCGCAATGGGTTGTGTCGACCGTGGACGCCATCAAGGGCGCCGGGAAGCGATTCAGCAAGTGATGATGAATACCAGTCTTGCCGTCTGGCTCGGAGGGATAGGATGAACAACGTGCTCGAATCGCGATCGTGGGGTCTGTCGAAGTTCAAACATCAGGATCTTAAGGGGGACTTTGCTCAAGAAGCCGCTGCGCTTCTCGGGGCGAGCGTCGATGACGCCTCGGAGTGGGTGGCGCAGGTGTTGCGCTGGTATCATGAAGGGCAGGGCGTGAGCCCGAGCTTGTCGCGCGAGGTGGTCTCTATCCTGATCCACATCACACAGCCCTATCGGATACCTGTCATGACAGTCAGGATGGACCACGCCTTGGAGGTGCTTGACCAGCGCAAGGGGATCAGGACTGTGCTGGACTATGGTGGTGGCGGTGGCAAAGAGACTATCATGCTCGCGCGTGCCGGCTATCGGGTCACCTACAGCGATTTCTTCGACTCCATGACTCCGCTCGTGGCGAAGCGGTTTGCGATTCGAGGTCTGGACATCACCATGGAGGATGTAAGAGATCTCAAACCGCAGCGCTATGAATGCATAACGTGCATGGACGTGCTTGAGCATATCTATGATTTTGAGTTCTCTGTTGCCGATGTCGTGTCGCGACTGGAGAAGGACGGCATCCTGATATGCTGGCCGGCGCTATACAACGACTGGAGCGGCGACGACAAAGCGAAGAATTGCGCGTACAACTACTTTTTCGAAGCCCTTTTGAATCGGGCTGGAATGCGCCTGCTTCGTGAGGACAGGATGCAGGGAATCATGATCTTCGTTCGAGAGTCGCGGCCGGGAGTCGATATCGCCGAAGAGCGAACGCGACTTCGCCGCAGCCTATATGAATATTCGCAGCGGGTGACAATGAAGCGCGCCCTGCGCGCGTCGCTTCTGTTTCCTTGGCGTGTGGCAAAGGCAGCAATGAAATCCGACATCAAGGGCCGCGAGATGCTTGTCGAGCAGGCTGTCTCCGACGTCATAGATAACGCGGATGTGTACCGGTTGTCCCGTCACCGCCTCAAGCTGGATGACCTGGGTGGTGGCGAAGCATTCAAGTCCTAGCGGCCTGCGCCATACATGATTTCAAGCTATGAAACTCTCCGTCATTCTCTGCACGCATAACCCGCACCGTGGTCGTC
>CAZXNN010000090.1:0-10826 GCA_964641915.1 uncultured Nitrospira sp.
TGCAAAGCACCCCGGATCGAGAATAGATCGATCGACGTGCGTTTCCGCCGCACAATTGATGACCCCGTCGATCTGATGGGTCCGGATCACCGATTCCACCAGCGGCTGATCGCAGATATCCCCCTGGACAAACCGATAGCGAGGATGCTGCTGCACAGATTCGAGGTTGGCCAGATTGCCGGAATACCGAAGGGCATCGAAATTGATGACCTGATGCTCAGGCCGGGCCAGCAATCGGCGAACGAGGTGGGATCCGATAAATCCGGCGCCGCCGGTGAGCAGAATATTCATTCAGCCCTCATGTTTATTCGCTCCGGTCTGACTGACCAATTGATTGGCAAGATGAAGAGACTCGATCGTGCCTGCGTCGGTCCACCAACCATCAAGCAGATCCCACGTCAGCGTGCCTGCTTTGATATAGGCATTGTTGACGTCGGTAATTTCCAATTCACCTCGCCCTGACGGCTTCAACGTTTTGATGATGTCGAATACCTCCGCATCATAGAAATACAACCCTGTCACTGCATAGGCCGATCTTGGATGGGCCGGCTTTTCCTCGATCTTCAGCACACGTTCGCCTTCCAACACCGGCACGCCGAATCGCTGCGGGTCTTTCACTTCTTTCAGGAGAATCTTCGCTCCGATCCTTTGCTGCCGAAAGGCCTCGGCAGCATGGGCGATATTGCGTTCAATAATATTGTCGCCCAGGATCACACAGATCGCCTCACCATCCGCAAAGTGCTCAGCCAGCCGAAGAGCATCGGCAATCCCGCCTTCCCCTTCCTGATAGGTATAGTTCAGGTGTCTCAACCCGAACTCCTTGCCGTTCCCCAGAAGCCTGAGAAAATCACCGGCATTGTTTCCACCGGTGACCAGCATGATGTCTCGAATCCCGGCATTGACCAATGCCTGGATCGGGTAATAGATCATCGGCCGATCGTAGATCGGCAGAAGATGCTTATTCGTGACTTTCGTGAGGGGCATGAGCCTGGTTCCCAGCCCGCCGGCCAGCACAACACCTTTCACAATCAGCCCCTCCCAATCTTTGCCATCTTCGCCGCCTCTGCCCCGTTTATATCGGTTGATATCCGTTCAAACTATAGAGGAAAGAGGCTGTTTTCCCTACCTGATTCCATTTCGACGATGGGAACGGGAAAGACACCTGGTCAGGAGACCCGTTGAGGAACTGTCGGCGTAAAACTCGGAATCCGCTGCCGGAGTTGCAGCAGGAGGTCGTCTTCATTCCACAGCAGGAGACTCGGTCCAAGCTGATCCAGCCAGCGGTCGAAATCGGCCTGCGCGAGCGGACTGACCGCACGATTGATCTTTTCATGTGCCGTGGTTTCGGTCTGTTCACTTTCGTCAAACAGCTCCTCGTACAGCTTCTCCCCAGGGCGCAACCCGGTAAACTGAATTTCGATGTCCTTCCCCGGCACCAAGCCGGACAGCACGATCATGTTCCTGGCCAAGTCCACAATCTTGATCTGTTCACCCATATCCAGCACAAACACATCCCCGCCTTGCCCGATCACACTCGCCTGCAACACCAATTGAACGGCTTCAGGAATCGTCATGAAGAATCGCTTGATCTCCGGATCCGTCACCGTAATCGGGCCGCCTTTGCGAATCTGTTCCGTGAACAAGGGCACGACACTGCCGTTACTGCCCAAGACGTTCCCGAAGCGGACCACGGTATATTTCGTCCGACCGCGGTGATTAAAGCCCTGAATAACCTGCTCCGCAATGCGCTTGGTCACACCCATCACACTCGTGGGATTGACGGCCTTGTCCGTTGAAATCAACACGAACCGATCGACTCCCGCCGCCAACGCCGCTTCGGCGACGATACGGGTGCCCAGCACATTGTTCCTGACTGCCTCCTTCGGATTCAGCTCCATCAACGGCACATGCTTGTGGGCAGCCGCATGAAAGACGAGGTCGGGACCCGTCTGACGAAACACTTCGGCCACCCGTTCAGGAACCGTGACATCGCCAATGATTGGAAGGACTCCAACAGCGGGAAATGTCGCACGCAACTCTAATAGCAGCGCATGAAGGGAGTTCTCATAGCGTTCGAACAGCACCAAGGACTCCGGCCGATAGGATGCGATCTGGCGGCACAACTCCGATCCGATCGATCCTCCAGCCCCCGTGACGAGCACGGTCTTGCCTGCAATCAGCGGATGCAATTCCTGCCTATCAGTCTGAATCGGTTCCCGCTGAAGCAAGTCTTCCAGACTCATTGGTCGCACTTGCTGAAGGGATACCGGGTCGCCTAAGAGCTGCTTCACATTGGGCAGGATCTTGATCGGCGCCGTACAGCCTTCGGACGCAGCGAGAATCTTCTGCTTGGTGCCGGTCCCGGCTGACGGCAAGGCCACAATAATTTCATGCACCTCCAGCCGATCTGCGGCACGTTTGATGTCAGCGATCGTCCCGACTACGGGCACCCCGTGAATCTTCATCTTTCGCTTCACGGGATCATCGTCGATGAATCCCACCGGGCGGCTGTTGAAGCTGGGGTCTGACAACATATCTCTTGCCAACAGTTCTCCGGCATGGCCAGCCCCCACAATGAGGACCCGCCGAGCCGTGGGGCCTACGATCTGAAGCCATTCCCGAAACCAGCGAACCACCAGTCTGATGCCGGCAATGTAGACTCCGCTCAGGAGGCCCGTGAGCACTATGACGGATCGGGGATATTGGGTCTGTCCAAGAGCAAGGTGGGTGAAAAGCCAAAACGCTCCGGAACTCGCAAGAGAGGCTAAAAAGATTCGACGCAAATCATGCAGCCCGACATAACGCCACAATCCGCTTTGGATGCCGAATAGCCACAACCCGCCCCAATAGATCAACAGCACGAGAGGCAGATACCGCCACATCATGCGATCAAAAGGGGGCGGAGCCTCCCCTTCAAATCGAAGGGCAAAGGCGCTCAGATGCGCGCCCACAATTAATCCCAGATGAGTGGCCAAGACGAGGAGCGATCGCGATCGCAGCACAAGCTGGCCATACCTTTGTACGGCCCATTGAAACAGCGTAATTGCCAGACGCCTCACAAACTTCCTCTCATGTTTTCGTCACGCATCCACTATAACGGGATGCCTGTGTTGCCGCTGGAGCATCTGCTCTGCCGCTTCGATGACCCGCCTCACCGGTAACTGCTGCAGGCAATCGCTCATACTGTTGACGTGACGCCCGCACCCCTCGTGGAGGCATGGCACACAATCGCCTTCTCCCTGCAGCACGTAGACATTGCCTTGTCGTTGGGACCCTGCCTTCTTCCAAGGACTGGGGGAATCGGCAGGCCAAGCACTCGGCCAAGGCCCCCACTTGACCGGATTCGAAGGGCCGAACAGAGCAATGGTCGGCACACCAAGCGCAGCGGCCATGTGGGTCACGGCGGTATCAGTCCCGACATAGAGCGCCGCCCGGTTGAGTATGGACCCAAGCGCGCGCAACGTGACCCGGCCAGTCAGATCAATGACGTCGGAAGGGAGCCCTTCCAATATCCGGCCAACTGTACCACGCTCGTCTGCCGAAGTCCCTCCCACCACCACGACCTTTAGACCGCAGTCCCTGATCCATCGCCCCAATGTCGTCCAGCCGGATACGGTCCACGCCTTATAGACAAACTTGGGCGTCACGTGAAGAACTGCATAGCGCTCACTTCCTTCCATCCCCGGAAACACCGCTCTCGCCGCCACCTCATCTTCGGGTGCCCAGGTCACAACCGGGGGTGCAACCGCAGCCACTCCGAGCAATCTGAGTAACCGCAGGTTCATGACCACAGTATGCGTATCGAAATTATCGAATGGTTCCTGGGCATCAAGCAACAGCCGCTTCCACCAGGACTTTCGTTCGGGAGTGACGGTCGCCACCGAATGCCGCCCAGCCGCCCAGGCATAGAACACAGGCCGGTCGCCGGGTAAGACTGACACGCCGAGATCGTAACGACGCCACATCTGCGACAGCATCGTCAGCGATTCACGAACAGAGGCCCTCGGGGGTACGGTCCACACTCGGCGGATAGCGGGATTGGCGGTGACAACGTCCTCGGTGCCGCGGAACACCAGCATATCGATCGCGGCCTGAGGAACAGCGGCCTTCAGCGAGCGGATGACCGGTGTGGCCAATAGCACGTCGCCGATTCGCCTGGTGCACACCACCAGCACACTCTCGTACGTCTTATTCACCGCCACCTGCCGCTGAATCGTTGCCGGGCCATCGCACGCACCTCAGACTGCTCCCGCGACTTGCTATCCAAAGCCTTCGACTGAATGACGTCGCGGTAGGCCGCCGCTGTCACCGCAGCGGTCTTGTCCCAGGCAAGTTGCCGCATTAATTGCTGTCCCTTCTCCGCCACCTGCTGTCGGACATGACTGTTCATGAGCTTGAGTAACGCTGATGCAATCTCTTCCGGGTCATGAGGGTTCAAGAGAATCACCGCCTCTCCCTGTCGAATCAATTCGGCAGTTCCATTGTAGGTCGATGAACTCATGATCGTGGCAACTCCTGCAGCCATGGCTTCAAGCGGGGCAAGCGGACAGGGATCAGCCAAAGTCGGCAGAACATACATATCAGCGACCAGATAGATCCGATCAATATGGTCGACCAACCCCAGAAACCGAACCTCGGAATCCAGTTGTAACTTCTCGACCAGTTTCTTGTAGTATTCGATTCGCTCCCCCCCGCCACCGGCAATGAGCAACTTAAATCGCGCGGGCGGCATCTGGGCAAAGCCTTGCAGGAGCGCATCCAATCCCTTCCGCTTGAACTCCGTTCCGACAAACAAGACAACCAGGTCATTGCTCCCAATATCCCATCGAGCTCGAAGCTCATCCCGCTCGTGCCTCGAAACAACCACCGTTGCCGGCGAAACCTCCACTCCGGTGTAAGCAAGTCTGAACCGCTCATCAGGAAGGAAATACTGTGTCTGGACATTTCGCTTCACATACTCCGACACAGCAATCACGACTCGGGCCGGATCGTCAGAAAACTGCTCCCGTTCCAGCCATAGCCACGCCAGCTTTCGAGGACTGAACGCCAGCCTCACCCAGCCCAGCACCCGTTTCCAGGGTTGCTCCGCTGCAATACCGGAAGATTTGAAGCACGGCGACTGCACCGTCATCACATCGAAGGCCGAAACCTTTTCGAACGAATGCACCACATCAAACTCACACCCCACCGCCTTGCCACAACAATAGGAGTACAGCAGCTGATTCAACCAGGCCGGTTTTCGGCACACTCTAGGGATCTTGTGGAACGTAATCGGCTCAGGTCCGTCAAACGCCCACTCCTGTGCGAACACATGCATCTCATGATCTCGCGCCAGGCGCCGCACCACTTCCATCGCATACTTTTCCGCGCCTCCGGTGCGCAGAAACCGCTTGATCAGCACCGCAATCTTGCGTTTGGGAAGTGGATCCACCAATGACGATGCCTACCGTGAACACTTTCGAAGAAACACCAGCATATCGTGCCCTTTGCCGAACAGGCGAGCCGGCATCGCCAAGACTTCAGTCGCGACTCTGAGCAGACGATACGATACGTCACCGGCCTCCTTCCGCTCTGCCAGAGAGACCCGCCTGGTTTCGCTCCGCTCGACATCGAACCCGCACCGCTGCGCCAGCATGGCCAGCGAACCCGGATTAAAAAAGCTGATATGGCCGCCATGCTCCGCCACCTGAAAATATCCCCAGCGAGCGCCGACCAACCGGACCGTCCAACTCGCGCCATTGCCCGTTCCCACCACGAGCACACCATTCGGCTTGAGTATCCGCCACACCTCCCTCAACAACGCACTGGGATCCGGAAGATGTTCGATGACCTCCATCAAGGTCACCACATCAAAGATTGAGGCCGGAAAGCGCGCCTCCTCAAGATACCCATGAAAAACTTTCAACCCTGTGCTCTTGGCAAACTCCGCCGCTTGCGCCGCAGGCTCGACTCCTTCGGCATCGAACCCGTGCATCATTGCGCTTTGAAGCAGCGCCCCGCTGGAACATCCGATATCGAGAAGCCTGGCACCTGTTCCCGATTCAGAACGGATGAGTGCGTTCACCATCCCAAACAGCTTGGCCGCCCGCGCGTCATGTCTGCGCTGCGTGCGTGGAGTCGGAAGCGTCCCTTGCGGCGTATCGAACTCTTTCATCGAGCCGGCATAGGCCTCTGCAGTAATCTGACTGACGAGCTGGCCACAGGTCTGGCAGCGCCGCAACGGCCCTTCCGGCAACACAATCGATGTGTCCGTCAAGGTGTCCGCGCACCCGACCGGACAGCATTCGATCAGCCGCCTGCCGGCACCCTGACCGGCGTCTCTCCCTCTGCTGCCGCTCATCCTGCCTCCATCAGATACCGGCTGAGCCCGATTCCAGCTTCTATTTCCTGTGTCCGCAAGACCTGCTCCAATCGCGTCCGATTCTCTTCCAGCCGGCTTCTCGCCTGCTCTTGATGCCACAAATGAAACACCGGCGCGGCATAGCGCGCAGACTTGTGTTTGACCCCGCTCCGTAACAGTCGGATGACGAGATCGGAATCCTCCAGCCCCCAGCCTTCATACGACTCATCCAGGCCGTTGACGCGCAAGAGATCGCTCCGCCAGACCGAGAGGTTACAGGTCTTCATCCCTTCCCATCGGTTTGGGGCCCACTTACGAAATACGCCATCGGGCAATGCCAGAAGGGGCACGAGGCGATTGACATCGCGGCCGGCCCAGGCGTGCCCCCACTGCAGCCATGACCATTGATGAAGCGGGAGCTGCTCGCGCAGGACTCGCTGGGTACACCCCGCAGACAACAGGACCCGATTCGCGCCGAGAAAGTATCCCGGCTCCGCCAAGCGCTTGTGCGCCAGCACAAACTGCCGGGATGGGATACAATCCCCATCGGTAAAGATAATATAGTCTGCGGTCGTAGCGGCAACCGCTCGATTGCGAATGGCGGCGGCACGAAACCCTCGATCCTCCTGCCACACATGCCGGACCGAACCCTTGCTCAGGCGCTGAAAATCTTGAATAGCCGCAGCAGTTTCGAATGTCGACCCGTCATCGGCGACCACCAGCTCAAAGTCCTGATCGGTCTGCGCTTGAAATCCGGCCAAGACGGCACGGAGGGCATCCGGACGATTGTAGGTCGTGACAATGACCGCGGTCTTCATGCCGATGGAGATCCGCCGGGCCGGCGCAACGGGGCCTGCGCGGGAAGCGGCCATTTCTCTTGCGCTTCATACCGCTTCGCATACCGGTAGAACGTCCCCTCGAAATTTCCGAATGCAATCACGAATCCCGGCCAGCCATCCAGGAATCCCTTCTTGAAGACATAATGCTTGATGAACGACCACAGGCCATGCGCCAGGGCCTGCCCCATCGACACCCGTTTGTTGGCGATCTTCAACACCCCGAGCGTGGAATAGCGGTTCGCCTTCTTGAGCACTTCTTCAAAGTTTCTGAACGGAACCTGCCAGATCGCATACTTCAGCCGCCCCACCGGTTTGGGAGTCAGCAATTCATACCCTTCATGAACGGGAGACTCCACATAGGTCATCGCGCCTTTGCGGAAGAACTGGGGTTGCCTGAAATTCGGATACCAGCCGGAATGCGTCACCCACTGCCCCATGAAATAGTTCCGCCGGGGGACGAGGTAGGCATCATGCGCAGGAGATCCGGCCAGCAACGCGAGAATTTCATCGCGAACTTCTGGCGTACACTGTTCATCGGTGTCGATGCTCAGAATCCATTCGTGCGAACAGGCGGCGATGGCGCGGTTGCGCAGATGACCGAATCCTTCGAACGGAATCTGGACGACCCGCGCCCCCATCTCCACCGCAATCCGATCCGTTCCGTCCGTGCTGGCTGAATCCGCCAAGATAATCTCGTCCGCCCACAGCACGCTCTTGATGGTATCGGCAATTTTACCCGCCTCGTTATAGGCAATGATGTACACCGAGACCTTCACCCTGTTGCTCCTTCAATCACAATAGGATCCACAGACGGCTCCAGCCGCGGATGACTCTCAGCAGCCAGGAACACCCCCAGAAAAGTTGCCAGCATATGGCCTTCGACAAACGTCCTGAAATGCGAGCTGAACATACTGGTCACACACCACCCGCAGAGAATCGCCACAGCCAAGTTTCGATAGACCAGAGGGCCGGACCGGTCCCGGCCGACCGCCACCAGCCAGGCAAGAAAGAGCGCGAGTCCAACAATCCCATGTTGCGCGAGGACTCCCAGATATTGATTGTGCGGATCTGTCGTCGCTAATGCCCGCCAATCATCGATAGGATATTTTCCGGCGATGTGCGCTTGATACGCGTCTGGAAACCCGCCGGTGCCGACCCCCACCAGCCAATGCTTACCAATGACTTCGACCGTATTGAGATACCACACGCGACGGATACCGAAGCTGGTCAAACCTTGCAGCTCCGATTCATGCGCCCACTCGATGACGGCAAGCTGCACCTTGCCATACATCCGCGGCGAGACCGCCAATGCCAGCCCCAACACCAGCAGCAAACCCGAGGCGATCAACAACCGGCCCCGCCAAGACGCCTTCCATGACAGCAGAACACACAGCCCCAGGCCCAAGATGGCATACCCGCTTCGGGAGTCGGTCACAAAGACAATATTGGTCGCGTACACCACCCCAAGCAATGGCCAGACCCAAGACGGTCCGATCAATTTCTTTTCCATGATGGCCCAGGCACAGATCAAAGTGGCGCAGGCAAAAGCCATCCCTTGGGTGCCGGAAATTCTGAGTAGATGTTCGGGTGCGCGCCACAGAGGAATCCACCCGGCTGCGGCTGCGGACGAGGCGATGGCTCCAAAAGCAGTCCCGGCAATAAACGAAATCAGGAGCCGCTCTCTCCAGCGATGTTCATCGAAAATCGCCAAAACCAGCACAAACCAGAGAATAGTGCGCCACTTGAACAGATCCATCCATCGAATCGCCCAGGCCACCGACGCATACATCGTCCCGATCAGGACCAACCCTAAAAAAAGAATCGCCCAATAGACCGACGGCCTCGAAAGAACTCGCTTGAGACGAACCACCGCCTGACCACTGGCAAGAAAGGCTGCAACCGCACCAACCAGCCCCGCCGTCCCGACGGAAGGCGAATACAAGAGACCGACGCAGGCAATAATCACTGCGATCCGCGCAAAATCAACGAGACGATCGGACTCGATTCTAAACATACCCTGAATACTTGCAGACACGTGAGCGAGGTGGCCGGTTAATAGAGATACTTTCGACGAATCTTCTGTAGAGCCGCAGTGATCCGCCGAACGAATTTGGGAGGCGCAGGCTCCAACACCGATTGAAACCGCCCGTTCTTACTCCCCTGTTCGACAATCGGAGGCTCGAGCCAATAGAGATCAATTCCACATTCCCGGTCAATCTGCTCAAACAGATTATCGATCGGCAAGGGGATCCCATGGGCTTCAATCCACTCGAGTCGCTGACGCGCCTCACGGCTCCCAAGGACATAGGCCTCTCCCAACCGTCCACGAGCGGACTTGTACAAGTGCCGGCCCGGGACCTGCAGCCGCCGGGGAGTATAGAGATTCCCTCCACTGCCGATGAAGAGCACATGCGGAGATTCGATGGACGCGGATTCTTGGAGCGCCGCCTGGAGACGGAGAACAAATTGCACGGCGAGGAGCGCATCATCTTCCAGAATCAGCGCACGCTGCCATTGGCGTTCGGCAACGAGGCGCAACGCCTGGAGATGCTTGAGCGCACAGGACCGCTGCCCGGGACTGAGCAGTTCGTTCTTAAAGTATCGCGCGGTAATCGCTGCGTCCAAATCGGCGACATCGTAGGAATGGATGAACTCATAGGCCAACCCGAGCGGCTGCAGTTGCCGTTCAATGCTCATCCGGCGATCGACAAAATCCCTCGGATTGATGACGAGTATCCCGTCAAGCGAACACGAAGCTGGCTCATCACGATTCAGAGAATCCATCAAGGCGCCGAAGACATCCTTCCATCATGCCCACTTCAACTCGAATGACCCGAGAGAGACTCCCTGTGCAGGCCGGCAACACCGAAGGGCCCGCTACTCTATCTCAAGAACTCGCAGACTTACTTGCGCTCCCGTGCCAGCCTGATCCGCTCAGTGAGGCAAACCGCCACCTGCTCGACCTGATCCACGGTGATCGCAGAATGAAACGGCAAGGCGAGGGTTCGATCGCTCGTATGCTCGGTAATAGGAAAATCACCGGCCTTGAACCCGAACGTGTTCTGATAGTGCCGCTGTAAGTGGATCGGGGCAAAATAGTTGTTGCATCCGATTCCCTGGTCCTTCAGCCCGCGCAGGATGGCATCCCGGTCTTCACGTGAAAACCGGTCGGCCAACCGCACCACATAGACGAACCAACTCATCCGGCCTTGTGCCGGCCCCTTCGGGATGTTGAGCCCCTCTAGCTTCCCCAGCCTGTTGCCGTACAGTTCGGCGACCGCCGCCCGTTTGGACAAGAGCTCCTCCAACCGGGACAGCTGGGCAATGCCGAGCGCGCACTGAATATCGCTGAGCCGATAATTAAACCCCAATCTGGCATGTTCCAACCAGGCCTGCCCTTCATCTCTCCCCTGGTTGCGCATGCTCTTGCAGAGGGCTGCGAGGTCATCGCGATCGGTCAGGATCATCCCGCCTTCGCCGGTGGTCATCTGCTTATTCGGATAGAACGCAAAGCAGCCCGCCTCGCCGAACGTTCCCGCCCTTCGGCCGAACGCCTCAGCCCCGATCGCTTCACATGAATCCTCGATCACCAGCAGGCCTCTGCGTTTCGCAATGGCTTCAATACGATCCCATTCCGCACAGCGGCC
>CAZXNN010000091.1:0-10646 GCA_964641915.1 uncultured Nitrospira sp.
ATGCCGATCCAGATGTTCAATTGGGTGTCCCGGCCGCAAGAGGAGTTTCATATCAATGCGGCGGCAGCCGGTCTGATCTTGTTGGCCATGAGCCTGGCGATGAACGCGGCGGCGATTGTCGTTCGGGCGCGGTTCAGAAAACGGATTCACTGGTGAAGCCATGAAAGTGTTGGATGTGGCGCAATCGGTGTTGAAAGCGGAATCGCACCGGCTCAATTTCTTTTATGGGAATGCGCAGGCGCTTCACGGGATTTCGCTGCCGATTGTCGATCGTTGTGTCACTGCGCTGATCGGGCCGTCGGGCTGCGGGAAAACCACCTTTTTGCGCTGTTTCAACCGGATGCACGATCTGTATCCGGGCAATCGGTACGAAGGCGCCGTCACGTTGTATCCGGACCGGGTCAATATCGTGGGTCCGGAGGTCGATCCGATCGAGGTGCGGATGCGCATCGGCATGGTGTTTCAAAAGCCCAATCCGTTCCCCAAATCCATCTATGAAAATGTGGCGTATGGGATGCGGATCAGAGGCTTGACGTCGAAAGGCGATCTGGATCCGGTGGTCGAGCGGGCATTGAAAGAAGCGGCCCTCTGGGGAGAAGTCAAAGACCGCCTCCAGGCTTCCGCGATGAATCTCTCCGGCGGGCAACAGCAGCGCTTGTGCATAGCCAGGGCGCTGGCCACCAGTCCGGAACTCC
Organism: uncultured Nitrospira sp.; assembly: GCA_964641915.1. Taxonomy (GTDB): domain Bacteria; phylum Nitrospirota; class Nitrospiria; order Nitrospirales; family Nitrospiraceae; genus Nitrospira_D. Next base: position 696 of record CAZXNN010000091.1, read on the forward strand.
TCTTATTCGATGAGCCGACGTCGGCGCTCGATCCCACGGCCACCTCACGCATCGAAGAGCTCGTGACGGAACTGAAACAAAAAGTCGCCATCGTCATTGTGACGCACAATATGCAGCAGGCGGCGCGCGTATCGGACCACACGGCCTTCATGTACGAGGGGCGGCTGGTCGAATTCGACCGCACGGAGAAGATGTTTACAAATCCGTCGGTCAAGCTGACGGAAGACTATGTCACCGGCCGGTTCGGGTAATCAGCGGGGTTCACGACATGCAACGACAGATCGATCAGGAACTCAGCGACTTGAAAGACCGCTTGCTCCAGATGGGCGGGCTGGTCGAAGAACAGATTGAGCGCGCGATTACAGCCATGATCGAACGCGACGGGGTCCTGGCGGGAGAAGTCATCGAGCGGGACACCCTGGTGAACCGCTACGATGTGGAGATCGACGAAACCTGCATCCGCATCCTGGCCTTGCAGGCGCCGGCGGCGAATGACCTGAGGTTTGTCACGACGGCGATGAAAATTTCAACCGAACTGGAACGGATGAGCGATCTGGCCGAAAATATCTGCGAACGGGTCATCGAATTGAATGAGGAGCCTCAGCTGAAACCCTATATCGATCTTCCCCGCATGGCCGGCTGGACGATGAAGATGGTGCGTGAAGCGCTGGATGCGTTTGTCAGGCAGGATGCGGCCCTGGCTCGAAAAGTTTGTGCCGACGATGACTTTGTCGACAATCTGACCCATCAGCTCTTTCGTGAACTGGTCTCGTTCATGATCGAGAATCCCGCGACCATCACGAGGGCCATTCGCCTCACGTTTATCGGGAAATACATCGAACGGATTGCGGATCACGCCACCAACATCGGTGAATTAGTCATCTATATGGTGGAAGGCAAGATTGTGCGGCATATGACTCCGCCTGCCGCCTCCCCCACTCCATAACATCGAGACGGGCCGTTTTCAGACGCACAGCCACCATGGCGGGAAAGAGTCCCTCCATTCTTGCCGGCTCGCATGATGGTAAGAGAGGTATGGAGAACAGCGAAGGAAGGCTCGTCTAGGCGACGTAGTGGGCGGAGAAGATCGTGTATTCGGAGCGGTGCCGGCGCAAGGTGATTCCCCCGCAGCGGGCCAAGCGGTCGACGGCGTGGAAGATCTGGTTCCAGCTGTAGCCGGGCAGAAGAATCACGAGAGCATCCAATCCGATCACGGCTTGTTCGTCGAGGTGGCCGAGAATGACGGCCTCCAGCGACTCGGTCTCTGTCCGCCCGGGACTTGGTGCATCGAGAAGTGCCTGTGTAGACATAGAATCCTCCTAGATTGTGGATGAGAATATCGGGGCCATGGTTTTTGCTGGTGCGGAATGGGCCGGTTGGGCCGGACTGAACCGGACGGCCATGACCCGGATGAGTCCGAGCGTCATGAGGATCACCGCCAGGATGGCCAGCTTCTGCCAGTCTCCGCCGGTAAACCATTGGGAAATGACTTCCGTCAACATCACGACCAGCACGGTGTCGACGATAAAGGTGACGCGCACGCGGCCTTCGGAGAAATAGGCCAGCGTCGTCTTCAGCACTTCCACCACCGCGAGCAACATGAGCGTGTTCACGATGAGGTGACGCAGGCCGAGATCGATGTCGGCGGTCAAGAGCAGCCGTAGGCCGATAAAGGTCTTGATGACCCCGCCTGCCAGTCCGACGAGGATCGTGATGATGAGGAGACTCAACACGGCCTGCGTCCCCTTTTCCCAGAGCAAGGTCAAATCCGGTGACGCAAACAGCTGCCAGATCCGGGGTAGACGGAGACGGGTTTCGCCCGACGCCAGACTGCCGATCATAGACTCTCCTTTCCGGAAAAGAGGACCGCCAGATCGCGCCAGAGCGAACGGAGAAAAAGAGCCAGCGCCAGAACCATCAGGCCCTGGAAGCCGAGGGTCAGGGCCTCCCCGATCACGCGCGACAGCATCAATATATTCTCCCGTTCATGCTGTGTATTTTCCGTCATCCTGCGTCATGGTTCGCCTTTCCTGGAGCGCCTGATGTCGGCTCCTTGTATGGGCAAACTCTATCGCCCGGCTATTCCAGCCGGATCACCGATGGGTTAACAATTGGTTAACTCGGAGAATGAAAGAGTATTCGCGGGGATTGCAGGAGTGTAGACGGCGGTATCCGTGGGATGGGTGACCGGGCGCGGGTATAAAAACGAGGGGCTATTCGCTTTCCACGACGCGCCATCCTTCGCGCTGGAGGCAGCGTTCGGTAGCGTTGAGGATCAGCAGCTGGCTCCCCTGTTGAAGCTTCGGGTCGCGCATGACGAGATTCTGACAGCGGTTATATTCGTTCGTAAATTCCGACGAGGGTTTATTCGGGTGGACCCAATTGCTGCCCCCGCAACCGGCGAGGAGTCCTGAGAGCGCGAGCGATGAGAAGATGAGGCGACTGGTCATGCAAAACCTCCCGGTGGCGGCAAATGATGCCGGAAGATAGAGCCTCTGAGGGGGCGGCGTCAAGCCTGCGTGGGACAGTTGCGGTCTCTTTGGTCTGTTCGGTCTGTTCGGTCTGTCTAGTCTATTCAGTCTATCCGGTTCGACCAGACTGGCCAGACAGACGAGAAAGACCAGACCGACCGTCTTGCAGTTGTCAGACGATGGGCACCGGCACCGTGACTTCGTTCCCGCGATCATTGTAACGGAGATTGGGAAAGAACGAGCGAGCCAGGAAGATCCCTCGTCCGCTGGCATCTTCAACGTGGCAGGGTGTCGTCGTATGATGCAGCAACGTTTTCCATTGAAAGCCTTTCCCCTGATCGGCAATTCGATATTCCAGCAGTCCGGCCTGACGGTCGCAATGCACATGGATCGTGACCGTGCGTCGGGCCAGGCGTGGCTGAGCCAGGCGCTCCTGGACCAGTTGGCTTAAGCGGTTCTGATCGATCGCCTGTTGCTTGACCTGATAGGAAATCTCCAGATTGCCGTGTTCGACGGCGTTGAGCAGCAACTCTTGCAGCGTGCCGCGAAGATGGAGCTGCGTGGTATCGGACAAGGCCCCGGCCGTGGCCCTGAGCAGCCAGGACACAATGCCGGGGATATGCCGCGGGTCTGAATCGACGGCCAGTTCGTAGTCGGAACGCACCAAGCCCGGAGTATCCGCCATGTCGGCTGGAAGCAAATGGCGCGCGCGTTGCAGCGCATGGGCCAGCTCTTCCATGCCGATCGGCTTCTGCAGGAAATCTACGGCTCCGGCGCGCAGCGCGTGGATGACCGCCTGTTCGGACTGATGCGCGGCCATCACGATGACCGGGCACGGGACATGCCTGGATCGAAGTGTCTTGGTCAAGGTCAGGCCGGAGCCTTCCGGGAGGAATGAATCGGTCAACACGATATCCGGGGCCGTAAGTTCGATGGTCGCAAGCGCCGTGCTCGGGTCGGATGCCGTAATGACAGAAAATCCGCGATCTTGCATGTGTCCCAAGATCTGCGCTTGCGTCTCCCGACAGGGATCGACCACGAGGACGGTGCAGGAGGCGGTTGGGGTATTCATGCGGCGGGCCTGTGCGCGACGTACTCGGTCAATGCCGTCATCAGTTTCTGTAATTCCTGGGTTACGCGGGCACAGACGGGTTTTGCGTCGTCGACACTGCCGGCTTTGCCGAGCGTTTCCAGTTGCTTCGTCGCTTCGAACAGCGCAGGGGCGGAGAATTGCAAGATGGCCCCCTTCATCCGGTGCGCTGCGCGAGCCAGCGCCTCGGCATCGCCGGCATCCAAGGCCGCTTGCGTAGCGGCCATATCCAGCGGCGCCTGTTCGATGAACAGTTCAGCCAATGTCTGAAAGAGATCTTCATCCTCATCGACGCGTGTGAGCGCTTCCGCGAGATTGAACACGCCGTCGGTGCTCATAGTCGGAACTCCAATCCCAGCAACGCCGCATCGTCGGGAAAAACGGGAGAGCCATGCCAGCGTTCGGCTTCCGCCATGAGCGCGGGCAGCGCGCTCCCGAGCGGGGCGGATCGATGAGCCCTGAGGGTGGTCTCCAAACGGGCCGTTCCCCAGATCTCTCCCATCGGCGCAGGCGCTTCGTAGATCCCGTCGCTCATGAGAATGACACGGTCGCCATCGGCAATCTGGAGGGTCGTCAGCTCGTAGGTACTGTCCGGTTCAAATCCCAAGGGCAGCTGGACGCGAGTCAGCCATTCGATGGCGCCGTCCCGCCGTTGAATGAGCGCGCCGCCATGACCGGCTGTCGCATAGCTCAGTTGATGTGTGGCGTGATTGAATGATCCGACCCAGACCGTAAAGTAGTTGCCGTCTTCGGTCAGCGGATACCGGCGATTGGCCTCGGCCAGCATCGCCGCCGGATCGTGCTGGGTGATGCAATGCCGGATATTTTCAGGTCTGAGGAACGTGGCGAAGGAGGCGGCTCGCAAGGCCGGGGATACACCATGACCGGAGGCATCCAGAATGTAAAAGTAGATCGACTGATCGTCCCACCGGGAGACATTGAAGAGATCGCCGCCGAGAGCCAGAGAGGGTCGATAGGTCCAGGCCATATCGATATGCGGGGCGATTTCGCCCGCTATAGGAAGCAAAGATTGGATGTAGTCAGCCGCCGATTTGAGTTCGCGCTCTAACTCCCCTTGCTTGTCTCGGAGCGCATCTCGGGTGCTTTCAATGCTCCGGACCAGCGAGGCGGCCCGTAATCCTGATTGGACACGTGCCAGGATTTCCTGTTTACTGGCCGACTTGCTCAGGAAATCGTCGGCCCCCCGCGCCAAACCCTCGGCGATTTGCTCCGGTTGGTCGTGGGAAGTCATCAGAATGAGCTGACTGGACAGGATGTCGGGGTCTTGCCGAACCTGTTCGCAGACGGTGGGGCCATCCATTTCAGGCATGACCCAGTCCAGGATCGTCAGATCCGGGCGTTCACGCCGCAGGATGGCGAGCCCCTCTTTTCCATTGCTGGATTCGAGAACGCGCAGCCCCATCCGTTTGAGGCGGGCAGCCATACTCAAACGGCTCACCGGCTCATCATCCACCAGGAGCACCGTGGCGACAGCCTGGGACGCTGCGGATTGTGAGAGGATATTAGGAGTCATGAGTACTCAATCGCTACGCGGCCTGGGCTTTTCCGTTGACCGCGTCCTGTTCGTTGTCAAACACCGGAATCAACTTTGGGATATTGGCCAGTCCCAGAATTTCCCGGACATAGCTTTGGGGGCTGAGCATGCTGACTTTGCCCTGATTGAGCTTGAAGTTCTGGGAGACTAGCGCCAGCAGGCCCAGACCTGAGCTATCGACAAACCGCACATCGGCCATATTTAAAATGACATGGCGGCAGCCTTTCTGGCGCAATGTTTCGACGGCGGCTTTGAACACTTCGCGGTGTGCGTAGGTCAAGTCTCCGTTCAGGTCGAGGATCACGGCATTCGGGATCGGTCGCTCTTCAATGTGCATCACGGACTTCCTTTCACTTGGGTGATTCGAACGAGAATACGCCCGGGACTGGCTCTTGCCCTGCCGGTGCCGTCCCCACTTAGGCCGCTTTTGCGCCGATGGCCAAGTCTTCGCTCGCGAACGTCGGAATCATCTGCTCGATATGCGCGAGGTTCAGCACCTGCTTTACGGTTCCCTGGACGCCGACCAACGACAATTTCCGGTTGGTGCTTTTAAATTGTTGTGAGGCCAGCGCCAGGAGACCGATCGCTGCGCTATCGACAAAGGTCACGTGCTTGAAATTCAGCAGGACATGCGCGCCCCCCGATTGCTTGACCTTCTCCATCGCCGCGGTGAACTCCTTCCGGGTCCCGAAATTAAACTGTCCGGTGATATCGATGACATCGGCATTGCGATAGGTGCGGTGCGTGATCTGCATGACAAACCTCCAGATGTTATGAAAGACGTGACACATGAGTGAGGACGGCGCCGGCGATATCTCCCAATGGGAGAATTTTGTCCACACCGCCCAGCTTGATGGCTTCCTTAGGCATGCCGAAGACGACGCAAGTGGCCTCATCCTGGGCGATGGTATAGGCGCCGGCCTGTTTCATCGCCAGCATCCCTTTGGCACCGTCGCCGCCCATCCCCGTGAGAATGACTCCGACCGCATTGGCCCCGGCATATCGCGCGACCGAGTCGAAGAGCACATCGACAGACGGCCGGTGCCGATTGACCGGAGGATCCTGCGTGATCCGTACCGAATAGCGCGCTCCGCTGCGTACCAGCGACATGTGATAGCTCCCCGGCGCCACGAGGGCATGCCCCGGCAGCACACTGTCCCCGTCTTCGGCTTCTTTCACGGAGATGCGGCAGAGCTGGTTCATCCGGTCGGCCCAGGTCTTGGTAAACCGCTCCGGCATATGCTGTGTGATCAGGATCGGCGGCGTGTTGGGGGGAAGCACTTCGAGCACCTCTTTGACGGCCTCCGTTCCCCCCGTCGAGGAGCCGATGGCGATGATGGTATCCGTGGTCTTCAGCATCGAGTTGTTCGTGAAGCGTGAAGCGTGAAGCGTCGATCGCGAAGAGTCACATGTCGGATCACCTTGCGCTTCACGCTTCACGAGGAACGGCCGTACGCGAGCGCAGGCAGCCGCTTTGACTTTCGCGATCAGGTCGTCCGCGAGGTCTTCCATGCCTTCCCGAAGATCGATCTTCGGTTTGGTGATAAAATCGACGGCGCCCAGCTCCAAGGCCCGTAGCGTCGTCTGGCATCCGGCTTCGGTGAGAGAACTCACCATCACGACCGGCATGGGCCGGCCCCGCATGAGTTTTTCCAGAAATGTGAGGCCGTCCATCTTCGGCATTTCGACGTCCAAGGTGATGACATCGGGATTCAACGCCTTGATCTTCTCTCGGGCAATATAGGGGTCCGGCGCCGACCCGACCACTTCAATGTCCGGGTCTTTCGACAGGAGCTGCGCGAGCACCTGGCGCATCAGCGCGGAATCATCGACGGTGATGACGCGTATCTTACCCATAGTCCCCTCGTATCTTGTGACTCGTGACGCGTATGGCGTTCCGGATCCGAACGCTTCACGGACGACACGTCTCGCCAGTTAGAACAACGTGATGTCGCTTTGCGGCTGCTGTTGTTCCTCTTCCACCTTGTGCTGGTACGCGACTTCGCGGTCATAGATCGTGCGATTCTTGATCCGCTCGATCTTTTTCATCAGCACCCGTCCGGACTCCGTGAAGTAATAGACTTTGCGCGGAAACACATCGCCGAGATCGCTCTTGGCAATGCTGAATCCTTCGGCCTTCAGATAATTCAGGACCCACTCGGTGTTGCGCGCGCCGACGTCGATGTTGCCTTCGTAGATCTTGCCGGCCCCGAACAGCTTCACTTCCAACCGTTGCTTCATCCCGCCGCGCTGCAAGATGCCGTTGATGAGCTGTTCCATGGCGAAGGAGCCGTAGCGGGTGGATTCCCCGCCCCAGGCATCGCTTGAATGGTGTTCCTTGGGAGCTGGCAGCATGAAGTGGTTCATGCCCCCTACCCCCGCGATCGGATCGCGAATGCAGGCCGAAATGCAGGAGCCGAGCACCGTGTAGACCACCATCGGCTCCCGGCTGACGAAGAATTCCCCCGGCAGGATCGACGCGATTTCATGGGGAAACCGCTTGTCGGTCATGCGCCGCACATGACTGAAATGTTCCGTGTCGATCACAGGCATGGAAGCTATCCTTCTTTCCAATAGATCGTCGGAGCAATGGTCTTGAAGGAATGTGTGACCCATTGCAGGCTTTCGGAATGGCCGATGAACAGATGGCCTCCGGGCTTGAGATATTTGAAGAACTTGCCGACCAGCCGTTCCTGGGTCGGCCGGTCGAAGTAAATCATGACATTCCTGCAGAAGATGAGATCCAACGGCTGCTTGATGGGAAATCGGTCGTCCATCAGATTCATGCGGCGGAACTTGATGATATCGGACAGATGCGGCTTCACCTTGACCAGGCCGCGTTTCTCGCCGCTGCCTTTCAGGAAATGGCGCCGAGCGACATCGGGCGGCACATCGCGAATGCGCTCTTCGCCGTACAGGCCGGCGGTGGCATGGGCGAGCACACGGGTGGAGATATCCGAGGCGAGGACTTGGAAGTTCCACTGTTCCGGATGTGGCACGCTTTCATGGAGGGTGATGGCGATGGTGTAGGGTTCTTCCCCGGTGGAGCAGGCGGATGACCAGATGCGGATGCGCTTCTCCTTTGCGAGTCCCGGTAAGATCTTGTCGCGAAGAAATTCGAAATGTTTGGGCTCGCGAAAGAAGTCGGTCTTATTCGTTGAGAGCAGATCCAGCATGCGCGTGAATTCGGCTCCGCTGTCATCGCCGGTCACGTATTCGTAATAGGCATCGAAGTTATCCAACTGAAGATCCCGCAAGCGCTTCGAGAGGCGGGAGACCACCAGGGATTGCTTGTTTTCTCCGAGCGAAATACCGCTTTCGTCGTAGAGCAACGTGCGGATCTGATCGTATTCTGCTTTGGTGATTGGGTAATCCATCCTGTTATCCCTTGTACCAGACGAAAATCATCATATAGACCAGATAGGCGGTGACGATGGTCCCGGAGAATGTCCATATGAGGAGATGGCCCAGTCTTCGATGCGTCGTCATGCCGGCTGCCATGGCGCCGACACTGCCGTAACGCAGACGATGCAGGCCCATGTAGAGGTTGTACCCTCCCAGTCCGATCGTCGTGATGGCGAACAACATATGGGTGGTAAAAACCGGGAGATAGATCCTCCAGTATTCCTCGGTCGTGCCGCCGAAATGTTCTCTGCCGAAGATGACCTGCTTGAGCACATAGGCGACGAGCCAAATCCCAACGACGGTGCAGGCGATAATCATCCGCCGGGAGTGGTGCGAGACATCGTGACTCTTGGCCGAACGGACGCCTGCGAGGGCGACGAAGTAGGCTCCGGTGATACTGGTCAGGACCGCATACCAAAGGAATGATTTCAGATCCATGTCATCCTCTCCGGTGAGTGGTGGCGCATGAACGTCCACGGCTCTGTATCGGTCGGTTGGTGTGGATTCTTTACTGGCCTGTCTTGAAGAAATCCGATTAATTCTGCGCGGGAGGGGGAGAGGGTCCTTGAAGGGCGCGAGGCAGGCATATTCTGCCTACCTCGCGCGACGGCTAGAATCTAGAACTCTTCGAAGTCGTCTTCCTTCCGGCGGCGGTCATGGCCGTTGCCCGCTCCGACACCGGCGGGGGCTTTGGCCTCTGCGGCCTTCGAGGCGAATGCCGGCTTTTTCAGTCCCGGTTTCGTTCCGTTGCCTATCGCCAAAGGCTTGGAAGCCGGCTTCGAAGGTGAGGCGCTTTCACGCCTGGGGGCGCTGTGCCCTTCTCCGGCCGGTGTCTTGAAGACTTCGACTTGCGACATCAGTTCCTTGGCCTGGTCCTTCATGGACTGGCTGGCCGAGGTAGTCTCTTCTACCAGTGCGGCGTTCTGCTGCGTGGTTTCGTCCATCTGCATGATCGCCTTATTCACCTGGTCGATACCGCTGGCCTGTTCCTGTGACGCGGCCGTGATCTCGGCGATGATGTCCGTGACGCGCTTGACGGAACTGACAATCTCTTCCAGCGTCTTGCCGGATTGATTGACCAGCTCGCTGCCGTCGGAGACGCGCTGGATGGACTCGTTGATGAGTCCCTTGATTTCTTTGGCGGCTGTGGCGGAGCGTTGTGCCAGGTTGCGGACCTCGGCCGCCACCACCGCGAAGCCTCGACCGTGTTCCCCTGCCCGGGCCGCTTCGACTGCGGCATTCAAGGCCAGGAGGTTGGTCTGGAAGGCAATTTCGTCGATCACCGTGATGATGTCGGCGATCTTCTTGCTGCTCTTGTTGATTTCGCCCATCGCTTCGACCGCCCGCACCGTGACCGATCCGCCCTTGTCCGCGATGTCGCGGGCGGTGATCGCCAGTTGGTTGGCCTGTTTCGCGTTGTCGGCGTTCTG
>CAZXNN010000092.1:0-10545 GCA_964641915.1 uncultured Nitrospira sp.
CGTGAAAAAGGCCATCGAGTTTCAACGCCTCCGCCAGGAAAATCATCTTCTCCGGAAAGCCGTGCGCGAGCAATACCGCCTGGAGCAATTGATCGGCGTCAGCGAACCGATGCAGCAGGTATTGGATTTCGTGCAAAAGGTCGCAGACAGCGACAGCACCGTCTTGATTCAGGGGGAAAGCGGAACGGGAAAAGAATTGGTTGCACGCATGCTCCACTTCAATAGTTCCCGGAAAGATCGCCCGATGGTGCCGGTCAACTGCGGCGCCATTCCGGAAACGTTGCTCGAATCAGAACTGTTCGGGCATGAAAAGGGCGCCTTCACCGGCGCGGCCCAAACACGAATGGGCCGATTCGAACTCGCCAATGGCGGCACGATCTTTCTCGACGAAGTCGGCGAGATGAGTCTCTCGCTTCAGGTCAAACTGTTGAGGGTGATACAGGAACGATCCTTTGAGCGGGTAGGGGGGAGTCGGATAATTCAGGTCGATGTTCGAATTGTCGCGGCCACCAACCAGGACCTGGAGAAAATGGTCGAGGAGAAGCGCTTCCGGCAAGATCTCTTTTATCGCCTCAACGTCATTCCGATCGTTACCCCGCCATTGCGCGACCGGCAAAGCGATATTCCCTTGCTGATCGAACATTTCCTGAAACGCTTCAATCATATGAAACAAGCCGCCATCACGGGGTTTGCCCCTGAGGCGCTGGAGCTGTTGACGGCTTTTCACTGGCCCGGGAATATTCGCGAGCTGGAAAATATGATCGAGCGTTTGGTCGTGCTCAAGAAGCAGGGGCTCTTGACCGTTGCCGACTTGCCCGAGAAGCTGCACAAGAAAACGGCAAGTCAGCCCGAGATGAAGGACCAGTTCATCCGTTTTACCGAAGACGGAATTCATCTGTCCAATGAAGTTGAGCAATATGAGAATCAATTGATCGGCGAAGCCATGCGGAAGGCGAATGGCGTCACCGCACGCGCGGCGCAGCTGCTCCATGTCAATCGTACGACACTCGTGGAAAAGTTGAAGCGCAGAGGGATCGACTCGAAATCCCGCGTCGAAGCGCTGCCGAATTAATCCGTTCGCTGTCGTCAAATCATTGACGGCCCTCATAAATACCTGTCGACCAATTTGACGGTCGATTCGTCCTCTCAGCTGAATCCCCTCCGTCCCCCCGGATAATCAAACAATTCTGCCCCGCGAGGCTAAAGGCACGGTCTTTGCTGAAGTAGCCTTGCCGTGTACTCATCACACCGATCTTGGACACAACTGACCCTATTTCTTCTGGCCTGGTTTTGCCTGCGCCCGTTGGCGCCCGGAGAACTCGCCCTGGTCCATGCCGGCCCGACGGCAGTCGCTGCTGCGTCCACTCCGACTCAGACATCTGAATCGACGGAACTCGCTTTCTCGATCTTGCCGGATGACGGACCGCGGCTTGAAGGGCAATCCCAGGGAATGGATGCGCTGGCCTTGCAGGAGGGCATCAACGCCTATGGTAAGGGGGAGTGGCCTCAGGCGCGCCGGCTATTCGAAAAAGTGGTTTCCCAACAACCGGAAAGCGCGCTGACTCCCACGGCGATGACGTTTCTCGCCGAGACCGCTTTGAAGGAAAGCACGTCAAATGGCAACCGGCTGGAAGCGCTTGACCGATACAAGACGCTGTTACGCGATTACCCACAATCCCTAAACGCGAAACGTGGGGAATGGCGCATGGCTGATGTGTATCTCTCGCAAGGATGGCATCAGGAGGCCCAATCTCTCTATGAGCGGGCGCTGTCGCACAATGCTCAATCGCCGGACGGGGAGCGGGCACTGTTAGGCATCGGGTATACCGCATTGGCCTTGGGCAAATGGAGAGACGCAGAGCTGACGTTCGAGGATTTGCGGAAGCGCAGCAGCCACGATCAAATTCTTCTGCATGCCACCGTGGGTCTCGCCTCCTCCTTTTTTCATCAGCGACGGATTCAAGATGCGTCGGCCATGTATGACCTGGCGTATCGACGCTGGCCAAAGTCCCTGCGAATGAATCCGCTCGCACTAGGACGCTATGCCTCGATTCAACTGGATTTGCACCATGAGGTGATTGGCCGAGGCTTGCTGCTGCAATTTTATAATCTTTACCCCGCTCACCAGGAGGCGTCGGCTATTCTTCTGCGGTTGGCGGATAGTCTTCAGTCCTCTAAACACCTGCCAAGCGCCGAATTATTTTATGGATTTATTTCGACCCATTATGCAAACAGCCCACAAGCGGCGTTAGCCACTGTCCGCCTGGCTACGCTGAGAGTGGAGCAGAAAGTCGCAGCCGGCGACAAGCCGGTAGCGCAACATGCTGCGGGCCTGATGTATGACTCTCCTTCCCCGAATCAGAGCGTAGACGAGTATCTCAAGCAGATGCAGGCGCTTGCCGCACAACATGACCGCGATGCGATCGGGAGCGAAGCGCTTTTTCACGTAGCTGCACGACTTGAGCAAGCGGAAGAGATTGCCCCGGCCTTGATCGCCTACAAATTGGTGGCCGATCGGAACAGCGCGGGACCAGACGATCCCTGGCCGGCAAAAGCCGGTGATCGGCTCGCTAATATCTTAGGTCCCTGGATGGAAGCCGCCGTCAAATCGCACGACGATTTGACACTAACCACACTCTTTCATCGCCATGGACCCGCTGCTGAACGGCACTATCTGTCCTCTCCGCTTCTGCTTGAGATTGCCGAAGCTCATGATCGTCTAGGATTTACAACAGAAGCTGGCCGCCTCTATCAACTGATGGCAAAAGGGACCAAACGTCCTCTGGTCACGGAGCAGGCGCTACTGGGCCTAGCGAAGGTCTATCTTGCGCAACGTGATACCGCGGCCGCCAGAAAGGTTCTGGAGCGCTATCGCTTGGAGTATCCCACCGGTCGCTCTGAGCAGGAAGCGCTCCATCTTCTGGTCCAGACCATGGCGGATGAGGGTGATCTGGCCGTACTCCTGCATTTCTGTCGGGCCTGGATGCTCCATCATCCCAAACACCCCGAGCGGCCCTGGATGTATCAGCAGATGGCCGCAGTGTTCCTGCGCCTCAACAAGCCTGAGGAAGCAGTGATTGCGACAGAAGAAGCGTTTAAAGCAGGTGCACCGAAGACCATCGTCGCCCTGCTCGCCTATGGCGATCTGTTGGCGCAGATGAAGCGGTATCAAGAGGCCATCGACGTCTACCACACCGTCGTCGAGAACAAGCCTAATCAGGCTCAGCTCCAATGGGCTCGCCTTCAAATTGTCCGGGGTTGGCAGGCCTTGAAGCAACACGATCGCGCCACGGTGGCGCTCGCAGAGCTCGGACAGACGGACGACGCGCTGGTAACCCGGTTTTCAAGCTCATTCCATGAAAGTATCAAACAGGAGCGGCAGTTGCCGCAGGAGGGACTATGACCACATCGACCGCATTGCACCCCGCTGAACGAGACCTGCTTCAGGAGGCCTTCCACACCTTTGATCAAGCGGCCCATACGCTGCAACAGTCCTACTCCACGCTGACGGATCGCATTGAGCAGATGGATGCGGAACTCTCGCAGAGCAATGCCGCTTTGCGGCAGCAGCTTCAGGACAATGAAGCGATGCGGACACACCTGAGCGGAATTCTGGACTCCCTGACGACGGGCGTCTTGGTGCTGGATCTCGGCGGTCGTGTCACGCGAGTGAATGCGGCGGCCAGCCTGCTGCTCGGTCGCCACGCCGATGCGCTACGGGGGCAATCTGCCAGCGAGCTATTGGCTGATCTCCGGCTCACCGTGAGCGAACAGCCTCAGCGGCATGAGTCCCATGTGTTGACCATTGCCCAACGTTCATTGGAGACCTCTGGGGGACAGGCGTCCGGCCAACTGATCCTCATTCACGATGTCACAAAGATGTGTCAATTGGAGGAACGCCTGCAGCGCCAGCACCGGCTCGTTGCCATGGGCGAAATGGTTGGCCGCATCGCCCATGAGATTCGCAACCCGCTGGGCAGCATCGAGCTGTTTGCTTCCATGTTGCGGCGCGACCTGCAAGAGCAGCCTGCCAGCCTGACCTATGCTGAACAGATTTCTCAGGCGGTCCATGGCCTGGATCGCTTGCTGTCGAATTTGTTGATCTATACCCAACCCGAACGGACCGCGCGCGGGTGGCAGACCGTTGAAACGCTGGTGTTGGATGCCTTGACCTTAGCCGCCCACGCCATAACCAAGACCCCTGTGGACATTCGGCTGGATCTCGATCCCCGTATTCCGGCGATCTGGTGCAACGAAGGGCAGTTCAAACAAGTGGTGTTGAATCTGATCCTGAACGCTATTCAAGCCATGCCCGCCGGAGGGATTCTGACGCTCAAGCTCGTGAAGGCGGACGATCAGTCCCTTGGCACGGACGCGATCTGCATGACGATCACCGATAACGGCCCCGGGATCGATCCGGCCCATCGATCCAGAATATTCGACCCTTTTTTTACGACGAAGGATGAGGGAACCGGGTTAGGTCTGGCGATTGTGCATGCGATCATCAATGCCCATCATGGGCGGATCGACGTCGAGAGCCGGCAGGGAGAAGGAACGACGTTTACGATCCTGCTGCCTCATCCGATGGAACCAACCAGAGCGGATGACGAGTTGCAAGCCTGGACTGGTCAGGAGGAGAGGCCCGCTCCTGAACTGGAGCCTGTCGCTCATCTCGAAATGATGGAGGAACGCGCCCATGAATGACCGTGAGACCGCAATGGACATCTCTGAGAGCCATGACCGCATTCTGATCGTCGACGATGAACCCTCGATGCGTACGGCGCTCATGGAGTCCGTGCGTCGGTTGGGATATGAGGTGCAAGGAGCGATCGACGGGGCCGATGCGTTGGAACGGGTTATTCGCTTCCGTCCCTGGCTGGTCATAACCGATCTAAAGATGCCGCGCATCACCGGATTGGATCTTATAAAAGACATTAAGGCGCGCGCCCCGCAGACGGTGATCGTCCTCATGACGGCCTATGGGACCGTGGAGACCGCGGTGGATGCCATGAAGTTCGGAGCGAGTGATTACATACTCAAGCCGTTCTCCATGGATTTACTTGAACGGGTCATCACGAACCTCAAGGAAGGACGGGATCTCGAATCTCTCGGAACATCGACGGCCGTCGAAGGGCGAGCGATTCTGACACAAGACCCGGGCATGATCCGCTTGCTCAGCACCGTCGAAGGCGTGGCTGCCAGCCAAGCTACCGTCTTGATCAATGGAGAGAGCGGGACCGGAAAGGAATTGCTGGCCCGGTTCATCCATACGCGAAGCCCCCGAGCTCACCGGCCGTTCATTGCGGTGAATTGCGCCGCCCTGCCGGATGGCCTGCTGGAAAGCGAGCTCTTCGGGCATGAACGAGGCGCGTTTACCGGCGCCATGATGAAGAAGATCGGCAAGTTTGAAATGGCGCATACCGGGACCATTCTCTTGGATGAAGTCAGCGAAATGAACTTAGGTTTGCAGGCCAAGCTTCTGCGGGTCTTGCAGGAACGGGAAGTCGACCGCATCGGCGGACGGGACCCCGTCGCCGTCAACATCCGGGTCATTGGAACCACGAACCGTACTCTCTATCGCGAAGTGGAACAGGGGCGCTTCCGGGAAGATTTGTATTACCGGCTTAATGTGTTCCCCATCACGGTCCCGCCGCTGAGAGAACGGCCGGCCGATATCGCTTTGCTGGCTCGTCATTTTACTGGCGCCTCCGCCGTCAGAAATGGCGTCGTTCAACCGGCCTTGTCTGAGGCCGCCGTGACGCATCTCCAAACCCTGCCTTGGAAAGGGAACGTACGAGAACTCGAAAATGTGATGGAGCGCGCCGTCTTGCTCGCCGGACAGGGAACCATTCTCCCGATGCACCTTCCCGAGGCCCGCCAGGATCAGGTGGCATCCACGAGCCCGGTTCCAGCCGTTGCGCCAACAGCGGTGAATGGATCGCTTTGGGAAATGGAGCGGGAGCTGATCTTCAAGACACTATCGCGGGTAAAAGACAATCGGACTCATGCGGCGAAAGAACTGGGAATCAGCATCCGCACCTTGCGGAATAAACTTCGAGAATATCGTGAGACGGAACAGCCGCTGACGATGTTGGAGCGGTAACCGGCGACAGATCTTCCCGTCGGCATCTTGTACCCCGGCATTCCTTGCCGAGGGCGGCGAAATAATCAGGCGATAGACGATGCATTCTTAGGCATCGACGTTGCTATAGAGCGTGAGATCGGCATTCACACAGGAGGAGGCGGCCATGGAATTGCTCGATAACACCATGCAGTTGCTGCATCGGAGTCTCGATCTGCATAGCGCCAGGCAACGGGTGATTGCATCCAACCTGGCTAACGAGGAAACGCCGGGGTATCGCGCCTCCGATCTGCAGTTCGCCCAACAACTGCAAGCGGCCCACAAGGGTCGGTTTCCGCTCACGATGGCGGTGACACAGGGACACCATCTTGGATTGCGCGGGCAGGGATATCAGACCGTCACGGGGAAGCTGACGGAAGTGCCGGCCGGCGATCTTCCTCTGGATGCGAACTCCGTCAATTTGGAATTAGAGATGGCCAAGTCCTCTGATAACGCGGGGCAATACAATACGGCGGCAACCATTACCGCGCAACGATTTCGCCAACTCCTCAGCGCGATTCGCGACGCCCGCTAACTGAGAAAGGAGACGCGACGATGGATATGTCTGATTCGATGGCGGTTTCGGTATCCGGCTTGGATGCGCAACGGCGCCGACTGAATGTGATTGCGAGCAATCTGGCCAACGCCCAGTCCACACGCACTCCCGGCGGCGGCCCCTACAAACGCCGGGATGTCGTATTTCACTCGGCTCCCGTCCCGAGTGCATTCCAAAAAGCTTTTCGCCAGGTCGCCATGGGCACGACGGCTCATGCCTTGGAAGGCGTGGCGGTGGCGCGTGTCGTGGAGGATCAGAAGCCTGGCCAGTTGATCTATGACCCGCATCATCCCGATGCGGATCCGAAAGGTTTTGTCCGTCTTCCCAACGTGAATGTGATGGAAGAGATGGTCAATATGATCGGCGCCTCGAGAGCCTATGAGGCCAACGTTCAAGCCATTAATGCGAGCCGGGCGATGAAGACGAAGGCTCTGGAGATCGGGAGGTAGCGCATGACACCCATTCAAGGAATTGCTCCGGTAATCCCATCTATCACGGACAGAATCGCCCCGATCGGAGCTCAGGAAGCTTCCGGACCCGGCGGGTTCATGGAGTCGCTGAAGAACGCCATCGGGAAGGCGAATGACGTGCAGATGCAAGCCAATCAGGCCGTCGACGCACTGGTCACCGGCCAAGCACAGGATGTCCATGGCACGATGGTCGCGTTGCAGCAGGCCGACGTCTCGTTCCAACTGATGATGCAGATTCGCAACAAGCTCCTGACGGCCTATGAAGAAATTCAGCGGATGCAAGTGTGACCAAATCCTGTTGAGGCGGATAAGGTAAACCAGCCGTATGTTTTCGAAATTCTCGATCAATCAACGCATGATCATCCTGGTTGCCCTGGCGGGATCCGTCGCCGGCCTGATTGCGCTCGCGCTGTGGACGCAACAGCCGGATATGCAGGTGCTCTTCACCAATCTTAACAGTGAAGACGCCTCATCGATTATCGATAAATTGAAGGAGTCGAAGACGCCCTACGACACGACAGGCGGAGGGGCCACGATTCTGGTTCCCACCGCGCAAGTGCATGACCTGCGGTTGACGCTGGCGAGTCAAGGGATCCCCAAAGGCGGCGGCGTCGGTTACGAGATCTTCGATCGCACGAATATCGGGATGTCTGAATTCGTTCAAAAGCTGAATTACCGGCGCGCGCTTCAGGGAGAGTTAGCGCGCACGATTGCGCAGATGCCCGAAGTGGAACGCGCGCGCGTCCATTTGGCGATTCCGGAACGGCGACTGTTTGCCGCGGAGCAAGAGCGACCCAGGGCCTCCGTGGTTGTCTCACTCAGAAATGCTCAAACGTTGAGCAAGGGACAAGTGCAGGGCGTCGTGCATCTGGTGGCCAGCAGCGTGGAAGGATTGCAGGCCCGTGATATCACCGTCGTCGACGGCCACGGCCATCTCCTCTCATCAACGGCCCAGGATGAAACGGCCGGCCTGACCAATACACAGCTTGAATATCAGCGCACGATTGAAAAAGATATCGAAGGCCGGATTCAGTCGATGCTCGAGCGAATCGTCGGAGCCAATAAAGCTGAGGTCAGGGTTTCCAGCCTGATCGACTTTCGAAAAGTGGAGACGACGGAAGAGCGGTATGACCCCAACGGGCAAGTCGTCCGGAGCGAACAGCGCGGCCAGGAGAAGGCCAACGGCGTCAATGGTTTGTCCGGAGGCGTGCCGGGCGTGCAATCCAACGTCCCCCCGGGGACGGAAGCGGAGCCGACGCAGACGAGTTCCAATGCGACGCAAACGAAGAATGAAACGGTCAATTACGAAATCAGCCGTACCGTATCTCGCATCGTCGAGCCGATCGGGGCCATCAAGAAACTCTCGGTGGCGGTCCTGGTGGATGGCACCTACGAAGCGCCGAAAACCGGGGAAGGGGAGTCGGCAGACAAGCCGACCGGGGAGATCGTCAAGAAGTATATTCCCAGAACTGAAGAAGACCTCAAGCGTATCGAAGACATCGTCAAAAAGGCGATGGGCTATTCGACCGAACGCCAGGATCAGGTTCAGGTCGTGAATGTTCAATTCGGATTTGGCCCTGAGGAACCGGCCACGGCGACAGTCGAGGCGGTGGCAGAGACCACCCAACCCTGGATGCCGTATATGCGATATGGCGTCGGAGCGTTGTTATTCCTGCTCATCCTTTTCTTTGTTGTGCGGCCCCTCATTGCGATGCTGGGTGTCTCGGCGGTGGATGCGACGGCGGCAGAAGCGCCTTCGCCGGCCTTGCCCGCTCCCGTCAGCGCCGTGGAAGCGTCTCTGGAATCGAGTGCCAGTCGCGCTCAAATCGTCGATATGGCCAGGAAGAATCCTGACGGCACTGCGGTGGTCGTGAAACAGTGGTTGAAAGGTAATGCCTAGCCATGGCCGGTGAACCCAAACAGATGTCCGGCGAACAGAAGGCGGCGATTCTCCTTCGGGCCATCGGAGAAGAAGCGGCTGCGCAGGTCATGAAACAACTTGATCCCAAAGAGATCAAAAAACTTGGACATTACATGAATGGGACCGCGAACATCTCCAAAGAAGATGAAGCTGTGGTGATCTCTGAATTCGAAAGTGCGAGTGCGACGGGAGAGGTGCAATTCAAAGGAAACGAATATATCAGAAATATCTTAATCAAGGCGCTAGGACCGGAAAAGGCCAAGGCCATCATCGATTCGATGACACGGAAATCCTATCCCGGCCTGGAAGCCTTGAAGTGGGTTGAAGCCAAATCGTTAGCCGGCATGATCAGAATCGAGCATCCCCAAACCATCGCCGTCATTCTGGCGCATCTGGAGAGTGAGCAGGCCAGTCAATTGCTCGCCCAACTGCCGGAGTTCCTGCGAGGCGATGTTGCCTTGCGGCTGGCCACCATGGAAGAGGTCCAACCCGACGTCTTGGAGGAACTCAGCAACACGATGCAGGAAGCGCTGTTGTCGAACACCGGGATGCGGGCTCAATCGCTGGGTGGGACGGAGATGATGGCCGACATCATGACCCGGCTCGACAAGAATACCGAGGGCAACATTATGGCGAAAATTGCGGAGAAGAGTCAGCCGCTGGCCGATGCCATCCGAGCCCTGATGTTCGTCTTCGACGATCTGATCAAGCTTGATGATCGCGGCATGCAGGAATTGATGAAAGAAATCAGCAAAGAGGATCTGCCGATGGCGCTTCGTGGCGCCAATCCGAACATTAAGGAGAAATTCTTCAAGAACATGTCGAGCCGGGCGGCTGAGATGCTCAAGGATGACATGGAGTCCAAGGGGCCGGTCAAGATTACGGATGTGGAGAAATCTCAGCAGAACATTCTCAAAGTCTGCCGCAAGCTGGAAGAGGAAGGCCGCATCGTTGTCGCCGGAGCAGGGGAGGAGATGCTGTAAATGACGACGAGCGTTTCACTGCCCGCGAGATCGTCTGCGCCTGCAGCGACGGGGTCTCCGAAACTACATGGTTCCATTCTCGTCGTCGACGATGACGAGATTATCCGGAATCTCTTTGTCGAGCTCTTTCGATCGGAAGGGGTATCTATTCGTGTCGCCGGGACCGCCGGAGAAGCACTGGCAATGGTGAAACAAGCCTCACCGGCTCTCGTGATGGTCGATGTGACGTTACCCGATCTGGATGGAATTCAGCTATTGGAGCAGATCCAGGGCTGTGACCAGCGAGTCATCAGCGTCGTGATGACCGGATCGCCGAGCGTCGAGCTGGCCGTCCGAGCGATGAAAGCGGGCGCCGCCGAATTCTTCATGAAGCCGATTCAGAACGATGTCGTCCTGATGACCGCTCGACGGTTGCTCGAACTGCATGCGTTGCGGGCGGAAAACACAGTCTTGAAACATGCCGTGGTGCGAGCCGGCGGGTTGCGCATGCACAG
>CAZXNN010000093.1:0-10398 GCA_964641915.1 uncultured Nitrospira sp.
ACCGCACAAACTCCACCACCTGACGGCTTCCGCCACCGGCGACCCCCAACTCCTCATCGCAATAGACCAGAATATTCATGTCACCCTAGGAAACAGCTCTCAGCGATGGCGACTCGCGCCTGACCGTCATCGCCACAGGGTTGGCCGCAGACCGTTGCCAGAAAGCCCCGGTCCAGTCGATGAGCTGGATCGGCTCTGTAATGCCCTGCGCCTGACGAAAGTCTTCAATCGCCGCGCGACAGGTCGGTAGCCCATAGTCATCGACGATGACAAATCCCCCGGCCGAGACCCTGGGATACAGCGCGACTAAGGCCTCCATCGTGGACTCATACAAATCTCCGTCAAGCCGCAACACCGCCAACCGTTCAATCGGCGCCGTCGGTAGCGTGTCGCGAAACCAACCAGGCAAAAACGCTACCTGATCGTCCAGAAGGCCGTAGCGCGAAAAGTTCGCCTTCACCTGTTCCATCGGAATGGCCAACTCGGAGTACTTCCAGAGCGTGTCCCCTTCATCAACCGGATAACGATCGGGGTCCGGTGGCGGTAAACCCCTGAATGAATCGGCCAGCCAGACTTTCCTCGACGTATCGCCATAGGCTTTGAGAATGGCGCGCATAAAGATCGAGGAACCGCCTCGCCAGACCCCGGTTTCAATAAGGTCGCCGGCTACACCGTTTCGAATGACGGATGTGACGCACTGTTGAAGATTCTCCAGCCGCTTCAGGCCCACCATCGTTTCTGCTTCCAGCGGCCAATCTCGTCCTTCCTGACGGGCATCGGTTCGATCCGGCTCGACGTGGACCAGCTCCATGTGTGCCTGACGGGCAAGATGCTGCAGCGGTTTCAGGATAAGCCCCCGCCATCCGTTAAGAGACGCCGCCATCGGGCGGTATTTTTCCCTCCAGAGCATTCTGGTCAGACATTGCTTCATCAGGTGCAAATATAACTCCTGGGGCGTCGTACCACTGACCAGTTCCGGCATAGGCTGATTCATGCTCTCTCACCTGCATTGTTAATAAGCGCTCGCTATTGACTCTGACGATGGGGATGAATGTTCTTAGCGAGGTCACGCAACCTCTGTACGATCGCCTCCCATCCGCATCGTTCTTCGACAAAGGTACGGCCATCCTGGCCCAACCGCTGGGACTCCTTGGGCCGGTCGAGCAATGAGAATACGGCATCGGCCAAAACCTCAGCGCGATCCGGCTCGACCAGGACAACGCCATTCGACAGGGCAAACAACGCGGCAACTGAGGGGATCGCGCTCGCCACCACGGGTTTTCCGCAGGCCAGATAGTCAAATATTTTGACCGGCGAAGTCTCTCCCCGCCCCCCGCAGAACGGTGCCACACACACATCCATCGCACCGATCAAGGTGGGAACGCGCGAATAGGGAACTCGACCGGTCCAGGTGATCCAACGAGTAAGGCCTCGCTGAGCAGCCTGCTCGCGCAGGGCCGAGGCTTCCTCACCGTCCCCTACCATCAAAAGCCGCACAGCCGGACGGCTCGTATGCAGCCGTTCAAACGCCTCCAGCAATGTTCCTAATCCCTGATACCGATAGAAGCTCCCGACAAACCCGATATACTCACAGGCCGGATCCAACCCCGCCTCTTGCACGCAGCGGTTTGTCTCCATTGGATGGAACAACGAGGTATCCGTCCCGCTCGGCAGCAGCGCCACGCGATCAGCCAGCACCCCGTACTCCGTTTGCACGAGCCTGCTCAATCCTTCCGTCAACGCGACCACGCGATCACAACGTCGCAACGCATACGAAGCCAGCGCGCGCGTCAAGCGGCCGCGCCATCCAGCGACGCCCCACGGTGGAACCGGCTCTCCGTTTACTTCACAAATACAGACTGCACCAAAGATCCGAGCAAGGAAGAGCGGATGAACACTTTCCATCCAACGGTAGTAGACCACTGCCGGCCGCTTGCGGAAGCCTCGCCAGAGCCCAGAGATGAATGCCCCTACTGCGTAGCTGATCGGACGAATCACCGATCCCGGCAGCATGGGAATCGGCGCCACCTGCGATCGCCTCGGCATCAACGCCGACCGATACCTCGGAGCAAACACGGTGACCTCGTCGCAGACGGACACTAACGCATCGGCTACCGCCCAGATCCGCACCAACCCAACCGGGTCAGTCGGTGCATCCGGCTCATGCCAATAACAACAGACCCACCAGTTCATACGAACCTCGCTTCACCGGCGACCGGCTCTTCGGCCTTCGAGAGCCGAGGCAGAATCATCACCAGCCCCGCGCACAGCCAGAATGGTTCCATGATTCGGATAATGATAAAGGTGTTCGCTCCCACGGCATGAGCCAGCATCGCAATAAGGCCGAGCCAGACGCCTAACGCCAGTCCCTTCGCAAACGGATCGTCCTCCGATGCATAAATCATTCGAGTGCTCAGCCATAGCCGCACGGTAATCACAATGAACGCGAGGAGGCCGGCCAGACCGGTCTCACCGATAATCTTGACGTACTGCGCGTCGGCCCAGGCATAGCCGGTAATCCCTCGTCCAAGAATCGGATTATGGACCCAATCCTGCATCACATAGGCCCAGGACCGAAGACGTTCCGAGGTCGACAAATCCAAACCGACTTGCCCGACTTGGATCTCACCGCCGTACTGGCGACCGAAGAAGGTTTCGTTGATGCGAGTCTTCACATTGTCGGGGGCAAAGAGCGGCAAGAGTGCCATGGCGAGCAACAGCAGGACCACGACCCGCGGTTTTCTCCACTGAGACGCTCCGACGGCCACAATCAATAACGCTCCGGCCAGATACGAAGAGCGTGAGAGTGTGGCCATCAAGGCCAGCAGCCCGCATCCGCCCAAAACCAACAGCGCGATACGGATCGGACCGGTTTTCATGTGGATCAATAATCCCGTCACAATAGCAAGGAGAAACACAAGGTAGCCGCCCAGCGTATTGGGCTCGCCGACTTCGCCCTCAAACGGCGCGGTCGCCCGTTGCCCGCTCGGAATCTGATAAATAGCATAGAGGCTGATAATGAAGCCGGTAATGAGCAGTGCGGTCACCAATCCGACTACCTGCTGTTTGGACGTCACGTGATTCACCACCATGAAATACACGAAGAAATATTCGAAATACTTCAACACGAAAAAGAACCCGGTGACCGGTTGCACTCGACCGGCCATCACTCCCATGAGCGTCGCCACCACACAGACGATCATATAAGCCGCAATGGGACGATTAAGGGGGGTCTCCCGAAACAGCCCGAGCTCCCGGTACACGACAGTCTTGACCAGCCATCCGAAACCGATGATGACCAGAAATACATCGTCCAGCCGAAAAGACAATTCGCGTACCCCGACGCCCCGCCCTTCTACTCGGCCAACGGCGATTTCCGGCGACAGAAGCATGGAAAAGATGAGCAAATAGAGCGCGGCCGGCACCGACATAAACGCGATAACGACGATAAAGAAGCCTAAGGTGGCCTGCAATCCGACGATCGGAGTGGTCAGCGTCAAGCCAAGCGCGAGGATCACGGCTAATGCCGTGACAACGATCACATCGTTCGGTTTAACAGCGGCGTAATACACAGAATCCGGACTCCCAACTCCCTCACCGATATTCGTAACGGTACAGCCCGTACTCAGGAGTCACTTCCGATTTCACATTGGTGAGCACCACCCCCATGATGTTCGCCTGTGCATGGTCCAACAGGAACTTGGCGCGTTTCAGTGCATTCCGCCCGATTCTCCCGACTTGATACACGAGAATCGTGCCATCGACGCGCGAGCTGAAGGCGACCGCATCCGTGACCGGCAGGATCGGAGGCGTATCGAAGAGCACCATGTCATAATCCTGCTGCATTTCATCCACCAGCAGTTTGATCTTATTCAGGTTCAAGAATTCATTCGGGTTGCCCGACTCGGATCCGCTCGTGAGGACATGCAGATTATCCAGTCCGGGCGTGTTCATCATACGGTCTGCGCCGATGGGGCCTAACATCAGATCCGAGGCCGACCGCACGTAGGATCGCCACGACGTGGTTCCGATCAAGGCATCGACCAATCCCGGCTCGCGATCCAGGCCTAACCGCTGATGGACGATGGGCTTCCGAAGATCCGCATCGACCAGCAGTACTCGCTGTCCTTCCTGCGCCATGGTAATCGCCAGATTGATGACCGACGTACTTTTCCCTTCGCCGAGTCCAGCGCTCGTAAAGATTATCGACTTCACTTTTCGATCCATGCTGGCGAACTGAATATTCGTGCGGAGTGACCGGAGACTCTCCGACAGCACCGATTTGGGATCGACCAGGCAGATCAACCGTGACAAACTTTCCACTGTGGCCGGAGGCGTCGAGGCAGGCAGCGCCGCCTTCGCCTGCTCCACCAATTCACGATGATCGAATTGCGGAATAATTCCCAGCACAGGAACCTTGAGAAATTCCTCTACTCCTTCGATGGTGCCGATCGATGTATCGAACGATTCCCGGGCAAACGCCAGTACCACACCCATAAACAGTCCCATCAGCGAACTGACCATGATGTTCAAAAGCATATTGGAGGCGTTGACTGCCGTTAGTGGCGCAATGGCTGGTGCGATGATGGTCACTTCCTCGATCTGTCCTGCGCTCTTGATCAAGAGTTCCTGATGTTTGACTTTCAGCGACTCGAGCAGGTCCGCGTTGACCTTCACGTCGCGCTCCAGCCGGCTCATCTGAATGGCGGCTTTGGGAAACGCCATGTACCGTTCCCGATACAGTCGAATCTGCTGGCCCAGGGCAATGCCCCGCTCATCCAGGGTCTTTTGCTTCGAGCGTAGCTCCCTCACCATTTCGGCCTTCACACCCGCGATTTTCTGCGAGAGCTCCTTCACCACCGGATGACTCTCCGTATAGTTAATCAACAAGGCCGTTCGCTCTTGCCCGAGGTCCAGAAGGCGTTGATTCAGCGCCGTCAATTGCGCGTACTGCTCTTCGGTAAAGATACGAATATTGTCCTGCTCCAGCGCGCCGTCATTCCGGCTCAAGACGGCGATCTGACGTTCCGCCTCGCCCCGATTGCGCACAACGGTATCGTGCTGATCTTCCAGCTTCGTGAAGGTCTCCAGCGCAGCTTTCGCCTCATCGGTGAGAAACACCTGGCCTTCCTGCTCCTTGAAGCGTCGCAGCGCCTCCTCAGCTTCGGCCAGCTGTCTCTCCAGCTCACGAAGCTGGTCCTCCACAAATCGTCGAGACTCTGTGACCAACCGGTTCCTGGCTGCGATATTCTCCTGGCGATAAGACTCCGCGACGAGATTGGCCATCTGTTCGGCCATGTGCGCCTCGCCCGCCGTCGCGGTGATTCTGATGATGTTTGTATCACCTTCCCGTTGCGTCTTGATCTGCTGGCCGAAGTCATAAATCAGATTCAAATGTTCTGCCGACCGCTTCTGTTCCGGCGTCAGATCGGATGGCACCACGCCTAACTGCATCGCCACCCGCTCCATGACGGGGAAGCTCCGGATAAACTCAGACTGCGTAATCAGATCGTTGGCATTGGAGAATGACATCGACTCCAAGAGCTGTTGCACCACAGTCGTCGACCGGTCAAATTTCACTCGCGACGACGCTTCATACACAGGCGGCGGTTGCAGCAGCTGGGAAAAGAGCACCGTAAATCCCACGACCAGCGCGGCCGCAAGCATGATGAGGTACTTGCGCTTTTTGATGATCAGCCAGTAATCAATTACATTCAGCTCATATTGTGCCATCGGACCGTCGTCTCCTTGCTATCGAATCGTGGCGGTGGGGAAGAAGGCCGGAATCAGGAATGCCGGATAGAATGGGGCAATCGCCATTTGCACGATCGGCATAATCTTCTTGGCGGCCTCCGTGGCATCGCCCAAGTGTTCTCGCGGGACAAAGATCACGTCATTTTCTTCAAGCGCGACGTTTCTCGACAGATCGCCATACGTAAAGGTTCTGGCCAGATCCGCCGTTACGATGACTGGACGATCCAGCCCGCCACGTACGATACGGATTTCTTCCAGCAGCGCCGTTTCGTTATAATTCTCGACGGCCGCCAGGGCCTGCAACACCGTCATGCTTCTCGGCATCGGCACGGCACCGGGCTTCCGGACATCACCAAACACAAACACCCGCTTAATCTTGAGCGACTTCTTCCTGAGCACAACCTGGACTCTGGGATTCCGCATATACGGAATGACCTGCTCTTGAATCCTCCCCTCGGCCTGCTGGGCCGTCAGCCCGCTCACCACCACTTCCAAGAACGAAGCTCCAATCAGTCCATTTTCCCGGACGACACTCGTAAATTTCTCTTCTCCCGCCCCGCGGCGAATGACGATGTCGAGCGTGTCGCCGGGCTCAATCGGCGTCTCCGCTGTGGGCACGGCCTCGTCCGCGTACACATCGCCTTTCGGCATCGGAGGCAGCGGTTGCGCCGCAGGACTGATGGCTGAAGGCGGCAGAGAGGATTGTCCGGGATTCCGGCAACCCGGCAATAGCTGAAGTCCTACCGCAAGAGCGAGAAGGGTCCATCCGATCGATGTCTGATTGCGAATGCTCATGGCTCCTCCTGATGCCTCCTACGCGGCACGGGTCTCGGGCAACACTTCAACAATATGCATGGACGTTTCGTGACAGAGATCCACTGCCGCTGATTCCCTATTCGTCTGCCCCTCACGAATGCGCTGAACCAGCAAGATCGGCCTGAGGGGATAGCGGGGATTTACCTTCGACACAATGCCGACATGGCCATCGTTTAATCGCACCGATGTCCCGATCGGATAAAGCGAGAGCTGATCCACCAACGTCTTGATAAGGCGGGACTGGAAGGCCTGTTTGTGCTGGACCAACAGCGAACGCAGTGCCTGATGCGGGGCAACCCGTGCGTGATAGGGCCTCGGACTCATCATGGCGTCGAGCACATCGGCCAGTCCGATGATTTGCGCGACTTCGGTAATCGCTCCGCCCTTGAGCCGACAGGGGTACCCACTGCCATCCCATCGCTCATGCTCTTGAGCAATGGCGGTGGCCAGCCAATCAAAAGACTCACCCATCTCGGCCACCATACGGCGCCCTTGCTCGGGATGCGCATGAATGCCGGACCACTCATCCGCACTCAACGAACCGCCCTTCTCGACGATCTCTTGAGGCAGCAGCCACATGCCTAGATCGTGCAGCAGCCCCGCCACGGCCAATCGTTGCAGTGCCGCAGAATCATAGTTGAGTCCCTGGCCGATCTTCACACTGAGAATAGCGACATGAATCGCGTTCGCCACCTGATAGGCTTTTACATCTTCCTGCATCATGCGCAGGATCAAGTCATCGCTTGTCGCGAGCATCTCGACGAGCACTTCGGCCAGTCCGAAGCACCGCTCGGCCGTCATCCCGAGGTTTCCACGAAGATCCTCTCCGATCGCAGCCATTTCCTCGTGCGCACGCCCATACCAATCAACACGGGCATCGGCCTCTCTAAGCGGCACCACGTTCTCCCCCAAAGATCTCTTCGTCTCGGATAGCGGGCTTGGCAAGCTTGACCGTCGACCGATAACACCCTCATGCGGATCCGGTATTTGGTCGCGCACTAAATCTGAAAGCCGCATGTTGTCGTTCCTCGTGAGCGTGACAGGCTAAGACGATTTGCTGGATGGCCGGCGACTATTGGCCACCAGCTTCAACTCAGGCTTTTTCAACTCACGTTCTAACATCGCCCGAATAAAACCGCTGGTCGTATAGCCTTGCGATTTCAAGGCATCCAGTTGTTCCTTCAGCTCAAGCGGTAGTTGAATGACAATACGAACAAGATTAGCCATGATGGTCACACTCCTCAGGTCATAGGTTCCCAGAGCATGGGATGTGTGCACATGCTATGCCTTGATAGCATTATGACAATAGTGAGGAAACTCGCGGACTTGTGATGGGACACCCCAGCATTGTGGACAAGAATGGACATAAACAACCATTCCTACGCCATCAATGTACGGAATTGACTAAGACCCAATCTGAGCAGAAGTGGAGGAACCCTGTAGGTGGAATAGCTTACTTTCTAGAACTCATGCACCTGCGTCCACACTCGATGCCAGTTACGCCACTCGCAATCCCAGAGACACTCTCGCGGTATCACCGGTTGCAACACAAGATCGCGCATTCTCCGCACCTGGATGCCAGCGGTCGAGAGCCGGCCCGTCACGATGATCGCCCCGTCCCGATCTGTCCTGACCACGTCACTCTCAATGGCTGAATAGGCTTCGACCACGTCAGGATCAGGATGCCCGTATGAATTATGCCGCCCGACCGAAAACACGGCGTAGCGCGGTCGAGCCAGCGCAATCCATTCGGGATTCAACGAACTGCGTGCTCCGTGATGCGGAACTTTAAGGACGGTCACCGGGCTTTGCCCCAGGGCTGTCAGACGGCGAAGCCCGTCTGTTTCGATATCAGCGGCAAACAAAACACTCTGATAACCACAGATCAGTTGCGCGACAACAGACTCATTATTGAGGAATGTCCCGCTAAGACTCTGGATGGATTCTCCATGCTCCCGCGTCCTGATCGGATTCAACACCGTAAGTCGGCAGGACTCTCCCCGAACCACTTCTTCCCCGCGTGTCGCAACATAGGCTTGTACGTTTCGCTCTGCCACAGCCTGGCGCAACTCTCTGAAGAGCGGCTCGGATCGCTCAATACCCGTATGCCAGAACGCCCCCACATCAAGGTGGCGAATAATCCAGGGAAGCCCGCCGACATGATCCTGTTGCGGATGCGTGGCAATCACATGGTCCAGCCGGCGAATCCCCTGATTCAGCAGAAAAGGACCTATCACACCGCGCCCCATGTCGAACCGCTCGAACCGTCTTCCCCCATCAATGAGCACGGTTTTCCCATCTGGAGCTTGAATCAGTGCACTGTCTCCCTGCCCAACGTCAAGAAAAGTCACGCGCCAGCGATCCTGGTCAGCAATCGGAGCCCCAGACAGGATCCACCCACCTAACGCCGTCGCCACGAGCGCTGCCCCGATGGCCCTGTGGTAGGACAACCGTATCGCACCCACAATGAGGGGAAGGCCTAGATAAAACATACCCATACCCCAAAGCGGAGGTGCGGACACCCGCCAGTCGCTCCCTGGAAGCGTCGCACACCAGTGCAGGGCATTTACGATCCACTCCAGTAAACGCTCTTGGATATACGCAAGCGGGAGGTCTCCGGAAACATTCACAAGCGTCACCAGTGCGGACAACAGGCCGAACGGAACAAGGACCATTCCCGTGAATGGAACGGCGACCAGGTTAGTCACCAGGCCCAGCCAGGGCACCTGATTGAAATACCAGGCCACTAGCGGGGTTGTCACCAGTGTCACCGCGGCCCCCAGGATAACGGCTTCTCGAACGTGACGGCCCCACACTCGCCACTTCGTGCCGGGTTGTTCTTCAGGATTACCCTGGCGACACGGAGAGGCCACGACCCAGATGATTGCCAGGACTGATAGAAACGACAGTTGAAACGAGATATCTCCAATCGCGCGCGGATCGTGCAGGAGAATCAAGCATGCCGCCCCAGCCAGGGCATGCAAGAGATCGCGTTCCGAACCGATCCAAATAGTAGCCAACCCCAAGCAAATCATGACCCAGGCCCGCATGGTTGCGAGTTCCGCGCCAGCAAGCAGCACGTAGAACGTCACGATCAGCCATGTGCAGAGGATCGCCACACGAGTCGGCGTTGCAAATCTCGACATTCCCAAGAGCATCAAGGCAGGCAGAACGCCGAGGGCTCGACGGATCGCTCCAAACACCACCACCGCGATCAGGCCTAAATGCGACCCAGATATTGAAAGCAGGTGAATGGTCCCCGTGGTCATGAACCATTCTTGCAAATCCTCCTGGACATACCCCCGCTCTCCGATCACGATCCCCAGAAACAAACCGCAGGCCGGCTGGGGTAACGATTGGAGCGCTTTTTCTCGAATGACCCCTCGCCAACGATCGATATGCCCCCAACCTCTCCACCACCAATTTGGCTCAGTTGCCAACGGAAGCAGGTGAACGGCTTCAGGCCCTGTGACGGTCCCCACGGCTTCGATGCCTTGCCGTTCAACATAGGCGGCATAGTCAAATCCTCTGGGATTGAGAGATCCCGTCGGAACGCGCAACCTCGCTCGAAACACAATCTGATCGCCCGCCCGTACGGCATTCCCGGGATCTCGCCAGGTCAGCTTAATCCTGCCCGTAAGCGGTACACCCGCAGAGCTTGAAATGATTTCAACCAACATCGTCTGGCGAGATGGCCCATGCTGTACAAGGCCGACAACTCTCCCCGTATACTCCAAGCTTGAAACCGACAAGAGATCATCACGGGCAGAGTCAGCGATCGTCGGCGTCACCCCTGTCCAATAGACCACTCCCAGACAGAGGGCCGCA
>CAZXNN010000094.1:0-10396 GCA_964641915.1 uncultured Nitrospira sp.
AGATGCACTTTGTCGAGTTGAAAGACGTGCCCACCATCATGCGCGGCCTGGCAGAAGTCGGGCTCACGACGCGTGAAGCCTGCGCCAATACGGTCCGTAACGTCACGGCTTGTCATTTGGCCGGGGTCTGCCAGGGGGAAGTCTTCGATGTGACGCCCTACGCGAAGACCATCGCGTATCACCTGCTGCGCAATCCGTTGAATCAAAGTCTGCCGAGAAAGTTCAAGATCGCGCTGTCCGGCTGCAAACAGGACTGCGCCCTGACGCCGATTCATGACGTCGGTTTGCTGGCCGCCAAACGTGCCGACGGGACGATCGGGTTTCGCATGGTCGCAGGCGGCGGCTTGGGGTCGGCTCCACGCATCGCCCAAGTGCTGCGAGAATTTACTCCGATGGAAGACTTGCTACCAAGCATCGAAGCCGTCATTAAGGTATTCGATACGCTCGGAAACCGTAAGAACCGCAACAAGGCCCGCATGAAATTCGTCATTGAAAAACTGGGATTCGATGAATTTAAGCGGCGCTGGGAAGCCGCCTACGAATCGATGGGCTATGCGAAACCGTCGCACGAACCTATCCAGTTGCTTACCCATGCTGACGAGCCCGCTCCACTCATTATGCCGACGCGCAATGTGTCCGAGCACGTATCGTCGAATGGCAATGGGGCAGGCCACGGCATCGGGCACGAAACGCCTTTTGAAATGTGGAAGCGAACGAATGTCGTCAAACAGAAGCAGCCCGGGTATGTCACGGCGGCGATCAAGCTCTTCATGGGCGACCTGACATCTGAGCAAATGCTTGGGGTGGCGGACCTCGCGGAGCGATACGCCAACGGGAACATCCGGACCACTATCAATCAGAACATGGTGATTCGGTGGATCCCGGAATCGCAGATCGAATCGCTGCACGCGGATCTTGTCGCACAGGGGCTGGCCGATCCGGGAGCAGAACTTGTCGAAGACATCATCGCCTGCCCCGGAACCGATACGTGTGGTCTGGGCATTACCTCATCCAAGGGGCTCGCGCGTGCGTTGGGCGAAGTGTTCCCGGCCGGCCGGGTACCCGAAGATCTCTCGGACGTCAGTATCAAGATCAGCGGCTGTCACAACTCCTGCGCGCAACACCACATCTCGACGATCGGGTTGCACGGCGTCGGAAAGCGGTTGGGGGAGCACGTCGCGCCGCATTATGAGCTGCACCTCGGGGGACAAGTGGATGGCACCCCGAAGATCGGGCAGATGACGGTCAAGCTACCGGCGAAGTCCGTGCCGGCGGCCCTGTCGCACCTTGTCACCGTGTATCGGCGGGATCGCCTGCCGAAGGAAACCCTCTCCGCCTTCATCGCGCGCGCCGGGAAAAATAAACTCAAGGACGAACTGATCCCCTACACCATCGTTCCTGCGTATAAGGACGATCCCACCTTCTACTACGACTGGGAAGGAGAAGCAGAGTTTATCCTGGAGGATCTCGGTCCCGGCGAATGCGCCGGCGGTGCCCTGGAGATGATTGAGAACGGGATTCTTGAAGCGGACCAGGAACTCTATCAGGCCAAGCTGCTGGTCGAGAATCATCAGTATTCCGTGTCGGTGAATAAGTCGTATCGTGCGGTCCTGGCGGCGGCCAAAGCCATGTTGGTCACGGAAGGGCTTGAGCCCTCGACCGACTCGGAAACATTCATAGAGTTCGATCGCCGGATCGCGCAGAAAGGCGTTATCCCTGCGCAGTATCGCGAACTCAATAAGAAAGTAGGCGATCTTGGCCCTAAGGATACGACCGCGGAGTCGGCGCGTGACAAGATGGTCTTCGCGAAGGGGTTCGTCGATGCCTGTCGCGCGGCGACAGACCAGATGGGGAAAGATTTGAAGCTTGCGCCGGCCCAAGAAGCCGTAGCATCTGTGAAAGAAGCGGTTGCGGCGGCGCCGGTTGTGTCGGCCGCTCCTGCACCAACCGGGGCGCCGGTGTACGATCTCCGCGGGGTTGCCTGTCCGCTGAATTATGTGAAGACGAAGCTTAAGCTCGAAATGATGGACGCGGGCGAAAAGCTTGAAGTCTGGCTGGACGCCGGGGAGCCGATCAAGAATGTGCCGATGAGTTTGAAGAACGACGGACATCTCCTGCTCCTCCAGGAAGCGCTGGAGCCGGAGGCCGCGCACTATCGCATTCTCGTGGAAAAAGTTGAAGGCTCTAACGGCTAAGGGAGTTAGGGCACGGCTATGACTGGCAGCGGAAGTCCAGAGATGGTGGAGGAGTTGAACCGCGCGAGTGACGCGTTCGAATCTCAGCAGCCGCAAGATGTATTGCGGGAAGCGATCAAGCGATTCGCGCCGAAGCTTGTCGTCGCCTGCAGTTTCGGTGCGGAAGATGTCGTACTGGTCGACATGGTGCATCGCATCGACCCCTCGATTCCGCTGTTCTACCTGGACACGGGCTTTCTGTTTCCCGAAACCTATGCGACCCGCGATCGCATCATTCAACAGTATGCCCTGAAGCCGGCACAGGTCATTCAGGTGCAGTCGCTGCTGACACCGGATCAGCAGGCGGCGCAACATGGTCCGGCGCTCTGGTCCACCGAGCCGGATCGCTGTTGCCAGTTGCGGAAGGTGGAACCGCTGACGCGAGTCCTGAAAGGGTACGACGCCTGGATTACCGGTATCCGCCGGGATCAGTCACCGACGAGAGCCAATGCGGGATTGATCGAATGGGACAGCAAGTTCCAATTGGTCAAAGTGAATCCGTTGGCGCGCTGGACCTGGGCAGACGTCTGGACCTACGTCAAGGTCTACGAGGTTCCCTACAATCCGCTGCACGATCAGAATTATCCGAGTATCGGGTGCACCCATTGCACCGCTCCGGTGGCGCCGGGTGAAGATCCGCGTGCCGGACGTTGGAAAACTTTTACCAAGACCGAGTGTGGGCTCCACAAATCCTAATATGCCTATTCAAGATTTTATCGCGAAAATTGCCAAGGGGCCCAGAGCCTCCAAAGACCTGACGTGGGATGAATCCAAACAGGTCATGAAGCTCTTGATCGAAGGCCAGGCGACACAGGCACAGATCGGCGCCTTTCTCATGGCGATGCGATTCAAGATGGAATCGGTCTCGGAGCTGGCGGCCTTTACGGCGACTGCCCGACAATATGTTGCGCCGCTGTCGATTCCCAAAGAGCTGGCCGTGGTGGATGTGCCGAGCTATGCCGGTAAGTCTGAGACTCTTCACAGTCTGATCGCCGGGGCGATCGTGGCGGCATCTGCGGGTGCTGCAATCGTGATGCACGGCTATGACGGTATTCCCGGGCGCCCGGGCGCTGCGGGTGTCTTAAAAGCGCTCGGCATCCCGATCGATCTGGATCCGAAGATGGCCGGCGAGGAAGTTACAAAAAAAGGATTCGTCTATCTCGATATCGGGATGTATCATCCGCCGCTCTATCGGTTCCTGGAGATGCGCCAGGAAATCGGTGTGCGCAACCTCTTTCATCCGATCGCCCGCCTGCTGAATCCTTCGCGGGCTGCCGCGCAAGTGGTGGGCTTGTCGCATCCGCCTCATTTCGAAAAAACGGCGGAAGTGTTGCGAATGTTGGGCTGTCCGCGGGCGCTGGTCATTCGGGGCGTCGAAGGCGATCCGGAGCTCTCCGTCACGGCGGCGACCCGGGTATTGGAGTTGCGGGATGAGCGGATCACTCCGCTGGGGATTTCGCCGAAGGATTTCGGTCTGGCTCTGGGTACCTCTCGCGACATGGCCGGGTTCCCCCCTGGCCAGCAGGATAAGGAAGCGGAGCTGTTGCGACGAATTATTCAGAATCAAATTCCTGGCGGTCCGAAAGATTGGGTCCTGATGAATGCGGCGGTGCTGCTGTATGCCGCCGGCAAAGGGGCTACGCTGCCGGCTTGCCTGCCGATGGCGCGCGTCGCCCTCGAAAGCGGCGCAGCCGGACGCAAGCTGGGCGAACTGGTACAGGCTCCTCTTGCAGCGGGCAAGCGGGGCTAATTAAGAGAAAGGTCGACGGTCGTGAACCATCTTCGTCAGTTGGAAGATCAAAGCGTCTACATTCTTCGCGAGGCCTACAAGAATTTCGACAATCTGGGCATGCTCTGGTCGATGGGCAAAGATTCGACTGTGCTGCTCTGGCTCGCCCGCAAGGCCTTCTTCGGGCAGGTGCCTTTCCCATTGCTCCACGTCGATACGAGTTACAAAATTCCGGCCATGATCGAATACCGCGATCGGATTGCGCGGGAATGGCGTTTGGATTTGGTGGTGGGGCAAAACAAAGAAGCCCTGGCGGCGGGCATGAATCATACAATGGGCCGTGTCGCCTGTTGTACCGCTCTCAAGACGAACGGACTGAAACAACTGATCGAGCAGAAGGGGTACACCGGTATCATTCTCGGTGTGCGGGCGGACGAAGAGGGGACGAGAGCGAAGGAACGGTATTTTTCGCCCCGCGATAAGCATGGCGACTGGGATTTCCGCGATCAGCCGCCTGAACTCTGGAATCAGTTCAAGACGACCTTCCCGCCCGGTACCCATATTCGCATCCATCCCTTGCTGGATTGGACCGAGATTAATATCTGGGAGTACATCAAGTACGAAAATATTCCCTTCATGGATTTGTATCTCGACAAGGGCGATGGCACTCGCTACCGGAGCCTCGGTTGCGCACCCTGCACCACGCCCATCAAGTCGACCGCGAAGACGGTCGACGAGATCATCAACGAATTGCGTCACACGACGGTCGCCGAACGGGCCGGCCGCGCGCAGGATGAAGGGCGAGGCATGGAGCTTCTACGAAAAGACGGATACATGTAACGAGGATAATGAAAAAGGTCCCCAACGTCGTTCTCGGCTCATCGAAATCCTCAACGTACCGCGGAGGGTACGCTTCCGGTTTCGATTCGCCTCGGGCCTTGTTGGATGGCCTCTTTGATCATCCTCTATTAAGACAAGGTAACTATGGACAATCAAACACAGAAGCCATCTGAAAGTCTGAATATCGTCATTGTCGGGCATGTCGATCACGGCAAGTCTACCTTGCTGGGACGGCTCTATGCCGACACCGGATCATTGCCCGATGGCAAGCTGGAGAAAGTGCAGGCGATTTGTCGCCAGCAAGGCAAAGAGTTTGAGTATGCCTTCCTGTTCGATGCCTTCCTCGAAGAGCAGGAACAGGGGATTACGATCGATACGGCGCGGACTTTCTTCAACTGGAAGGGGCGCCAGTACATCATCATCGACGCACCGGGCCACAAAGAGTTTCTCAAGAATATGATCTCGGGCGCCGCGCGGGCGGAAGCGGCGCTGCTGCTGATCGATGCGCTGGAGGGTGTGAAGGAGCAATCCAAGAAGCATGGCTATCTGCTGTCGCTGCTGGGTGTCCGGCAGTTCACCGTGGTCGTCAATAAGATGGACTTGGTCGGGTATCGGCAGGATGTGTTCGACGGTATCGAGAAAGAGTACCGCGAGTTTCTTGGCCAGTTTAAGGCCGTGCCGGAATCCATTATTCCGGTCAGCGCCAAGCTCGGCGATAATATTGCGAACCGCAGCACCCACATGGCGTGGTACACCGGCCCGACGGTATTGGATCAGCTGAGTCGTTTCAAGAAGGAAGCGGCCCGATCGGAACAGCCACTGCGGTTCCCTGTCCAGGACGTGTATAAATTCGATGCTCGCCGCATCGTCGCCGGTCGCATTACCGCCGGGAAGTTGAAAGTCGGCGATCATCTGGTGTTCTCACCGTCGAATAAGCGAGCCAACATCCGCTCTGTCGAAGCCTTCAACATCGAGCCGCCGCCTACGGAGGGATATGCCGGTCAATCGATCGGCATCACGCTCGATGAGCAGATCTTTGTGGAGCGTGGAGAGATTGCCACGCACCAGGACCAGTTGCCGTCCGTCTCGACGGCGTTTCGAGCCAATCTTTTCTGGTTGGGGAAGCGCCCGCTGGAGCGTGGCCGTAAATATCAGTTGCGGGTGGCCAATAAAGAAGTCGACTGCGAAGTGGCGACCATTCACCGGATTATCGACACGATGGATTTGGCGCAGCAACAGGGGAGCACAACGGTCAACAAGAATCAGGTGGCCGAGCTGACGCTGCGGACGAAGACGCCGGTCGCATTCGATCTCTCGGCCTCGTTTGAAGCGACCGGACGGTTTGTCCTCGTCGATGAATATGATATCGCCGGCGGCGGCATCGTCACGGAACTGATTCACGACGATCAAGAGATTTTGCGGGAGGAAGCTCGGCGCAGAGATTTCGCCTGGGTCAAAGGCGAAGTCGGCGTCGAGGACCGTGCGCGGCAGTACGGGCACCGTGCCGCGATCGTTCTATTTACCGGTGGGCGACATACGGGCAAGTCCCTGCTCGCCAGGCAGTTGGAGGGACGGCTTGTGGCTGACGGACGGCATGCCTATCTGCTGGACGGAGAGAATCTTCGCCGCGGACTCGATGCAGATTTGACTGACGAGGAACGAGGGCAGACCGATGAAATGGCCAGGCGGTACGGTGAAGTCGCTCGGTTGCTCATCGATACCGGGTTGATCGTAGTCTCCACCACCAATCCATTCGGCATGCACTATAAAGAGGCGGTGCAGGCGATCCGGACGCTCGTCCATCCTGCCCCGGTGATCGCGGTCCATATGAGCAAGACCAGTGAAGAGCCGCCGCCGAATACGGACATTGTCTTGAGCGGACCGACGGATCTGGATAAAGCCTCCAAGCAAATTATGGACGAGCTCAAGAAACGGGGTGTACTGGCTCAGGCGATCGGGGCTAAACCGACCTTTCAGTATTCGATCTAGCGCGCGAGGTCGAAAGAAAGAGGGGGCCGCAAAGGTCATTTTCTTACGGGACCCCCACCTTTCGCTTGGTTTGACTCCCCAGAAACCGCTGTGTTACCGTACCGCCCTGCATCGTTTAGCCTGTGGATAGAAAGACTTGTATGGCGGCTGACAAAGACCTCAAGACCATTCTTGGCAAATTGAAGTATTCCGATGATGCCAAGGTTGTTCAGCAAATTACCGAGCAGACCAAACAGGTCCATGCCCGCATGGCCGGCATCAAGTACAAGCTGGCGGTTATGAGTGGGAAGGGCGGCGTCGGGAAGAGCATGACGACGGTCAACTTGGCGTTGGCCTTTGCCCGTCAGGGTGCGACAGTCGGATTGCTCGATGTCGATTTAAACGGGCCCTGCGTGCCGCGCATGCTCGGTCTGCATGGGCAATCATTGAAGATGACTCCACAGGGGGCGATCCCTCCGGTTGGCCCGCTTGGCGTGAAAGTAGCGTCGATGGACTTCTTTCTCGACGATGCGTCGCCGGTTCGGTGGAAGGGGCCGATGGATGTGAGTCCGGTCTGGCTCGGCTTGATGGAAATGAATGTGATCCGTGAATTCCTCTCCGATGTGATATGGGGCGAGCTGGATTACCTGCTCGCCGACCTGCCTCCGGGAGCTGCAGCCGATAAGCCGCCGGTCATCGCGGGATTTATCCCGGACCTCGCTGGCGCCATCGTCGTGACGACACCCTCCGAAGTGGCGTCGGATGTGGTGCAGAAATCGGTGACCTATGCGCGAGACATGGGCATCAAAGTTTTGGGTATCGTCGAAAATATGAGCGAGTACCGGTGTCCGTCCTGTGGTGAAGTTAATGAGCTGTTTGAAGGCAACACCGAAGCGATGTGCGAAGCGCTCGATCTTCCGCTCCTCGGGAGGGTTCCGTTTGATCGAAAACTCGCCCGGACATTCGATAAGGGCCAGCCGTTGCTCGACGAAACCTATCCGACCATTCAGCGGTACCAGGAAATAGCCGGGCGGATCCGCACGTTGCTCGATTACAAGAAGGTGTTGGCGGATAAGCTGTGATCCGAGAGATGCGAGAGGAGTTCCTATGAAATTTGTATGTCTCAATTGCGAAACCTATATGAATTTCGAAAAAGTTGAAAAGCCCGGCGAGGGATCGCTCGGCGTCTTTTTCGGCTGTCCATCCTGCAATGCCAAGTTCTCGATGGTGACCAATCCCGGCGAAACGCAGATGGTCAGCTCCCTCGGAGTCAAATTAGGCGGTCGCACGGTGGCGGCTGAGCCCTTTGAAATGACGCGGGGTACGCTGAAGGATGAGGCTCAGGCCGGCGCAGGGCAGATGGGCGCCTATCTGAACGAGAAGATCCAGGGCGGGCAGCCGGTGGCGGCGTCAGCGGCGACACCGGAAAAAGCCGGCGAAAAAGCCAGCGGCGGTTGTCCCTTCTCCGCCATGGTCGCGGAAATGGGCTTGACGGGGACGGGGAAGCCGGGCAATGGAACTGCCCCCGCATCCTCAGACTTCACGTGGACGGCCGATGCCAAAGAAAAGCTCGATCGGCTGCCGGCGTTCGTGAAACCTATGGTGCAGAGCAGCGTTGAAGCCTATGCACGGAAGAACGGGTTCAAATCCATCACGCTGCAAGTCATGGACGATTCCAAGACCGACTCCCCGAACGGGATGACCTGGTCGCGGGAGGCCGAGCAGCGGTTAGAGAACATCCCCGACTTCATTCGGCCCATGGCGAGAAAAGAAATTGAACGCGTGGCCAAAGAGCGCGGCCTGGTGACGATCACCGCTCAAGTCATGGATGAGACCAAAGATAAGTTTATGAAGTTTATGTAAGCAGGAGCTTCATGCCCCAGGGTCACCAGAGGCCCATCCGGAATACCGGATGGGCCTTTCCTTTAGCGTCCGCCTTTGGAGCGTTTGTCCGGTCAAATTCTGCCGGATGGTGGGCGTTGTGTTGCTTGCTTGTCGTCCTGCTGTTAGGCCTGGACGGTGCACTGCTCTTCGCTCAGCATGGTGAGCCGGGTCATGAGGCGACTGCCGTGGGTTCCTCGGATCATGGCCACGATCATCACGCGCTCACTCTTTCGCCGGAGAGCTGGGAAGGATCGAAGGCCGGTATGGCCTATTCAGAGTTCAATCATCATCTCGCCGGACTCTTCGTGCTCCTGATCGGCTTTTCTGAGCTGGCGCAGGCGCTGCGGTCTTCCTCGCTCGGGTGGGCGAGAATGCTTCTGCCGGTGGCCTTGCTGGGAATGGCTGCTTTTCTGCTGATTTGGAGCGATCATCAGGCTTGGCCCATCGGACCGCTGAGTTTCGCCGAGACATTTTTCGGCAACGATCATGAAATTCTCCAACATAAGACCTATGGCCTCCTTGCCCTGACCGTGGGCCTGATTGAACTGTATCGGCGTCTTGATCGGTTGGCCCACGTCAGCTGGATGATCCCGCTTCCG
This sequence comes from uncultured Nitrospira sp., assembly GCA_964641915.1. GTDB lineage: Bacteria > Nitrospirota > Nitrospiria > Nitrospirales > Nitrospiraceae > Nitrospira_D. The sequence goes on from CAZXNN010000094.1 coordinate 9,255, forward strand.
CTGTTTGCCATGATCGGCGGGATCATGTTGTTTGCCCATTCCCACGGTGCCCATCCCGCCGCTCAAAAGATTGCGATGCATCATGCCGTCATGGGCACACTGGCCGTGTCGGCCGGTTCCAGCAAGCTCGCCTCCGCGTGGAGAGGCGTTTTCATGGGATGGTCTCGCTCCCGTTGGGAGACGATCTGGGCTGGTCTCATCCTTCTCATTGGTCTCCAGCTGCTGGTTTATTCCGAATAGTCTTGCCACTTTCCATGTGCTTCCCGATTGATTGACACCTTTCAAAGGCCTATGCTACGTCTACGATGGTGGGGCATGTAGCCGTGGGCTATGGCCTCGCATCAGTTGAGAGCTCCAAAGAAATTGACGAGGGACACATGGGTGGACATAGCCATTGGGCGACAATCAAGCGGTATAAGGGCGCGCAGGACGTCAAGCGGGGAAAGGTTTTTACCAGAATTATCCGTGAAATCGCCATTGCCGCTCGCACCGGTGGTGATCCCGATAGCAATCCGCGTCTGCGCCTGTCGATCGCGAAGGCCAAAGAAGCCAACATGCCCGGCGACACGATTAAGAAAGCCATCCAGCGAGGAACCGGAGAACTTCCCGGCGTGGCGTATGAGGAATATGCGTTGGAAGGCTACGGCCCCGGTGGTACCGCGGTCTTGCTCGAAATCACCAGTGACAACCGCAACCGAACTGTGGCGGAGATCCGCAATCTTTTCACGAAAAATCACGGCAACATGGCGGAAGCCGGGGCGGTGGCCTGGCAGTTCCACAAGAAGGGCCTCCTGACGATCGACAAGGGGAAGGCCGACGAAGACCAGTTGCTCACGCTGGCACTCGAAGCCGGCGCAGAGGATGTGAAGATGGGCGACAAGACCTTCGAAGTGATTTGCGGTACCCACGAGTTCGAAGCCGTGAAAAAGGCGTTGGCGGATGCCAAGATCGAGACGACCCTCGCTGAAATCACCTTTATCCCCCAGAATACGATCCGCCTTGAAGAAAAAGCCGCTGAGCAGATGCTCAAGCTGATGGAAGCCATGGACGAACACGATGACGTCCAGAAGGTCCATGCTAATTTCGACATCTCAGAAGAAGTGATGGAGAAGGTGGCCGCCGCCGCGGCGGGATAAGTGCCG
>CAZXNN010000095.1:0-10367 GCA_964641915.1 uncultured Nitrospira sp.
CGAGCGCAGCAACGACTTCTGTGGCGCCGGGGACCAGCGAGCAGATACGCATTAAGGCCTGATCCACATCATTGTGCGATTGGCCATAGGCGGGTTCGCAGGTCGACCAGGCTGGTCTCTGCCAGGCTGTGGGTGATGGCATGGGCTTCATGCAGATCTTGCGTGGTGTGGGTATTGGCGACCGCGAGCACTTTCATCCCGGCGGATTTGGCCGATCGAATGCCGGGCAGCGAATCTTCGATGACCAGGCACGACGCCGCATCCAATCCAAGATTCGGGCGTACGTGGGTCAGGCCGGCCAAGGCATATTGAAAGGGTTGAGGGTCCGGCTTGCCGCGGCTGACATCTTCCGCGCTGGTGATATGGAGGAACGCCTTCCTGAGGCCGGCTTGTTCGAGAATGAGTTCGATTTCAGGGCGGAGGGCACCGGAGGCGATCGCCAAGGGATACCGGGCGGCGGCCTGTTCGACGAACTCCCGCACACCGGGGAAAATGACGAGATGATCACGGACCGAAGCGAGATAGGCGATAGCTTTTTTCGTCATTAGGTCGTGGAGGACCGCGGGGGTGATCGGACGTTCATTGGTCTGCAGGGCCGCAAGGAAGCAGCCGCGATCGTCGAAGCCCAAATAGTTGGCGTAGTAATCCGATTCGGTGAGGGTAATGTCGATGTCGGCCAGCGTGCGGCGGAGCCCGGCAAAGTGAAGCGGCTCTGTATTCGCGATGACACCGTCGAAATCGAACAGGATGGCGCGCAGCATCTTCATGTCGAGTGTGAATCCCGGTTGAACGTGTCGGAGAAACAGCGGGGCGCATTATAGCACAGAGGGCGGCGATACAGGATTGTATCGCCGCCCTCTGATGAACCCGAAGGATGTGAGTCCGAAGATTACGGTTTCAAGCGGAGGCGCTTCTCCGTGATCCATCCCTTGACGCCATCGTCGCTACGGACGGAATAGACCCATCCGTTCTGTTGGAGATCACCGTCAAGAATGGTGAGTCCGGTTCCGGGACGAACGGCCGGGCCCGGTTTCGTGCCGGCCGGATCTTGAGATAACGCGATCATGCCGCCGGCGAGCGCAGGGTCGACCGCCACCGTGACGCGTTGACCTTCTCCGAACATCGGAGACAGTGATGCGGGCGCGGGCGGAGTCGCCATGGCCGGACTCGTCGGCATCACAGGCGGAGCCGGTGTTGCGCCGGGTGCGACCGGTGTTCCGACGGGTGCAGGGGCCGAGGCCGTTGGCGATGCCGGCTGCGGAGTCGGGGGCATCGGCGCGGTGGCCTGCGAACCGGCCGGAATCGGGGCTGACGCATCGGGCGATGCTGGTGTCGGTTGTGTGATCGGCGCTGGCCTTGCGGCCAGCGGTGGTGGCTGTGGTGCCGGGGTCTCGCCCAGTAACTGATTGACCCAGTCCATCACCATTTCCGGTTCCATGGCCACATAGGCGCCGCCGCCAATGAGAGCTAAGAGCAGGACCCAGAGGATGGGACGTCCACCTGATTTCTTCGGTGATTTCAGGGGAGAAGACGAACGGGTGTTCGTGGTTTGTTCCAATTCTTCTTCAGTGAATTCCAAATCCGGCTCCGGTTGGCGGGCAAAAAACAGATTGGAGAGCGCACTGCCTGCGAACGACGGACCCCCAGCGACTGCGAACATCGGGCACCTCCCTGTAGCGATCATCGGCAAACGATCATATTCTGTGAAAGTACTTATCACCAAGGTCCGATGGAGTCAATTTTGTGGGGGAATTCTCCCAGGCGAAGGAACTTCAGGATCGAATCGCGACGTCAGCAGGATTGTTGCTGTGAGCAGGACAGGACCTGATCGCGTCGACTCCCGGAACGAAATACGGTGAGCCCTTTGCAGCCGAGGCGATGCGCGAGTTGGAAGGCGTCGGCGACGTCTTGAGGCGTCGCCGAGGGGGGCAGGTTGATCGTTTTCGAGACGCCGCTGTCACTATGGCGTTGGAAGGCCGCTTGCATTCGTACGTGATGCGACGGCGACACGTCGTGGGCGGTAATGAAGAGCTCTCGCAGGGAAGCCGGCAGCTGGGTGAGATGTTGGATTGAGGCGCTCTGTTCCAACTCGCGTTGGAGCGACGGGATCGCCAGACCGTGCGTTTCGGCGTGCCGGACGAATGCAGGATGAAGGCTGGCGAGTGCCATGCCGTCCATCACCGTGCGTACGAGGTGGATGCCATAGAGCGGCTCGATTCCGGCAGAGCAGTCCGCAATGATGCTGATCGAGCCGGTGGGAGCGATGGTTGTGACCGTGGCATTGCGCCAACGCTGCCGGTGTGTTTGCAGTCGGCTGCCGCGATAGGCGGGGAACACTCCGCGCTCGCGTGCCAGCTGAGTCGACGCTTCGTGAGCCTGAGTTTGGATGGCGCTCATCAGTTCTTCTGCGACCGTCAAGGCTTCGTCCGAGTTATACGGAATGCCGAGATGGATCAGGAGATCGGCAAAGCCCATGATGCCGAGGCCGATCTTTCTGGTGAGCGCTGTTTTGTCTTTGATGGCCTGTAGAGGGAAATGAGAACGATCGAGCACGTTGTCGAGAAATCGCACCGTAGTTGGGATGGTGCGATGCAATCGATCGTAGTCGATCGCCGGTTTTCCCGAGCGGGTCCCCACAAAGTTGGCGACGTTGATGGAGCCGAGCGTGCAGGACTCGTAAGGAAGGAGGGGCTGCTCTCCGCAGGGATTGGTGGCCTCGATCTCGCCTAGGTGGGGAGTGGGATTCGCTCGATTGATCGTATCCAAGAATACGATACCGGGCTCTCCGGATTGCCAGGCAGCCTGCACGAGTTGATCGAAAATGGCGTGAGCCGGCACGCGGCGAATGGTTTTACCCGTGTGAGGGTTGATAAGCGGGATAGCCTGCTGACGTGTCAGGGCTTGCATGAATCGATCGGTGATGCCGACAGACAGGTTGAAATTGGTCATCTCAGACTGGTTCTGCTTGAGGGCGATGAATTCAAGAATATCCGGGTGATCAACCCGGAGAATGCCCATATTCGCACCGCGCCGGGTGCCGCCCTGTTTAATGACGTCGGTCGAGAGGTTGAAAACCCGCATGAACGAGACCGGACCGGAGGCGACTCCGTTGGTTGTGGCAACGCGGTCAGTCCGCTGGCGAAGCCGGCTGAAGGAAAACCCCGTACCCCCTCCCGATTGGTGAATCAAGGCCTGATACTTCACCGCATCGAAGATCGACGCGAGGGTATCCTCAACCGGAAGGACGAAGCAGGCCGACAGTTGCTGCAACGGACGCCCCGCGTTCATCAGGGTCGGCGAATTCGGCAGGAAGTCGAGGCGAGCCATCAGGTCGAAGAACCGCCGTGCGAGATGCGGTTGTCTGGTCCGAGACGGGTAGGTGCGTTCGGCGTGGGCAATGTCGTGTGCGACGCGCCAAAAGAGCTGCGCCGCGGTTTCCGTCACGGTGCCCGTCAGGTTTCTTGCGAGGTACCGCTGGGCCAAGACGGTGGCGGCGTTGGCGGAGAGTGGCTGCGGTAATGCGAGTGGTGGCCTCTCGGTCATGAACTTCATTATAGTCCGTTTCGGGTGCGGGGCGAATCGAGTCGTTGATTCTTGCCTGCCACTTGAATCTCGGGCGGACCGTTCGGCAGAATGCCCGTCGTGACACGCACGAATAGGTTGGGCCGATGAAGTCGTATCGAGAGGAACTCTGGTTCGAGACCAAGACGCGCCGCGCCTATCTCAATATCACGCCTCAGATCGAAGCCGTTCTCAACGCGAGCGGAGTGAAGGAAGGGCTGGTGCTGGTCAACGCGATGCACATCACCGCTAGCGTCTACATTAACGACGACGAACCGGGACTGCTCCGAGACTACGACGATGTGCTCGAACGACTGGCGCCGCACGACGCGGTCTACCGGCATAACGAGACCGGCGAAGACAACGGTGATGCCCATGTAAAGCGCCAGCTCATGGGTCGTGAAGTCGTGGTGGCGGTGACGGATGGGCGGCTCGATTTCGGCCCCTGGGAACAGATCTTCTACGGTGAATTTGACGGGCGGCGAAGAAAGCGTGTGCTGGTGAAAGTGATTGGTGAATGATGAGTGCCGTGTCCCGCCGTTGGTGCCGGAAGTCCGGTCGCAGGAACTGTCTTCGCCCTTGCTCCTGCGTAGATTCTTTGGCAACATGGAGATCGTGACATGTCGGTGAGCAAGAGTCTTATTCCGGTAATTTGAGGAGCGTCTGATGTTGGCTTGGTCTCGTCCCGATCCGCTCACCCGCGACCTCATCCACTTGATCAATGCGCGTCGCCATGATCACGGCGACACCGATGCAGCGATCGATACGTTGCAAGCCTTTCTGGAGCAGGGGCGCGAGTCCGACCTGCTGACCGTCCTGGCTGCGCTCGATGAAGAAATGGCCGAATGGTTGTTCGATCTGCTCGCGGAAGCCAGCTGTACCCTCGCGCTGGATGAATCGACGGAAGAAAAACCGGTCTACGCCACGATGGCCGCCTTGGAACTTCCCCTGCAAGCCAACCTCACGGCCCCGCTCAAGCTCAAAATCGACCCTATAGCCACCGCGGAGTTGCTCCACCGGCATCTGCGTTTGTCGGCCGGCACGGTGGTGCGGGTGGAATCGAGATTGCTGACCGATGCGACACTGGAACCGCTCAATCTCCAGATGCTGCACGACCATTTGACCTCGGTGGCAGACTCGGAGCGGACGCAAGCGATCGCCGCACGGCTGTATCCGCCGGTGGAAAATACCGCCTTTTTGCTGTTTGAAATTGTCGGCGCGTCCGATCCCGGGCTGCCTGATTCCTGGGAGGATCGGCATCGGCGGGCGATTCTTGAAGGACTGGTCGAGCAGTGCCCTGAATTGGCGCTGGCGCCGGATACCATCGAGGTCCCGGTCTATGCGGCCTATGCGATGTTCGATGCGCAAAATGCGGTGCGTATCCATCATCTGGCCGATGAAACCGCGGCGGTGTGGCGGGATCTGGATCCATTGGTCCGGTCGAGAACGGTCGTGCATCTGCATACGCAATGCGGCAACGGGGTCTATATGCCCGTGTGGACCGATCTGTTCGATCCGGAGCTGCCTGAGGAGCATGGGCCGGTCTGGACGTCTCCTGATGTCTGGGTGTTCACTGCCGACTTGCCGATCGAATGGCCCGGCGAAATGCTGACGAACCGATTATTGGCTGAGGGCTGCACGAGGTTCGAAAATCACATCGTCGAGACGTCGGAGAACTAATCTCTTCCAGAGAGTTCTGTCTTGCGCACTGTTCAGAATCTCGCCTTTCGGTGCTTTTCTTCGGATGTTGTCCTATCCTAGGCCTACATCATGCCGAAGCCATCGTCATCATCGAGCCGTTTGACAGCCATCCTTGTGACCATTGTCGGGCTGGGATTGGTGTGGGGACTGGTCTGGGCCAATATCCCCACCAAAGATCAACTCCATGGATCCGGTGTCTCGTCTCGATCAATGAAGGCAGCGTCTCCGACGCCCTCGCTGGATCTGAGCATTCCAGGAGTGCCGGCGCCGGAAGCACCGGGCTCGCATCGAGTCGTCGTCAACGGAGTGGAGATACTTCAACCCGAGCAGAGGCTTGGGGGGGCAGTCGTTGCATTAGATCCCCGCGCAAGGCAACTCGCGGAGATGAAATGTGAGGCCGAACTGCAGCAGGCCTGTCCCGATAGTCTGCACGGCGAGGAGCGCCGACGGTGTATGGAGCAGCGGGCCAAGCACCTTCCGTCCCCTTGTCAGCCGATGATTCGCCAGCAGCTCGTGCGGTGGAAGGAACGGTCCGGCCATGCGGTGGCCTGTGCGGATGATGTCAAACGCTTCTGTCGCGAGGTGCCGTCAGGAGAGGGGCAGATATTGCAGTGCTTGCAGGATCACGCTCAGGACGTGTCGGACGGATGTTATGCAACGTTACCCAAAGGCGCACTCACCCTCAGGAATTAACCAGTCTCGCGCACTCAACGATATCTATTCCAGAGCCCAGACTACTCGAACCGGGGTCACGCGACGTCCCGGCTTGTGAAGTGTCGCTACATGGCCAGTCGTTGACGGACCCGATTCCACATTGGCTGCTCCATGGCCTCATGGACCGCCAATGCGATGACCGTCGTATTGTCGTCCCCCCCGGCAGCATTGGCGAGTGCGACCAGGTGCCGGGCAGCATTGTTCAAATCATCGGCGTGCGTGAGGACTTTGAGGAGTCTCTCGGCCTCGACGTATTTTGTCAGTCCATCCGAACAGAGTAAGAGGCGGTCGCCTGCCTGCAGCTCTGCTTCGCCGAGGGTAATATCGACGTCCGGGGCGACTCCCACGGCGCGGGTCACGATGTTCCGTTGCGGCGATCGCTCGGCTTCGGCTTCCGTCATCAAGCCGGAGCGCACCTGCTCGGCTACCCAGGAGTGATCGGCTGTCAGAGGGTGGATGGCGTAGCCGCGGACCAGGTAGAGGCGGCTGTCACCGACATGGGCGAACGACATCAGCTGGTCTGCAAGCAGCACTGCGACGACGGTCGTTCCCATCCCGGCCCAGTCAGGATTTCTGCGCCCCTCACGATGAATGACGCGATTGGCGTCGCGAATCGCGCTGAGGAGGCGATTCCCTAAGAGCGACATGGCGGGGTCGGCTTGGCCAATCAAGGGGAACGCAGGGTTCTGCGATGCTTCATTGATATGGCGATGGATCGTTTCGACCGCGAGGCCGCTGGCAATCTCGCCGGCCTTGCTGCCGCCCATGCCGTCGCAGACGATGAAGAGCCCTAAGGTGGTGTCGGTGCAGTAACGATCTTCATTGTGCGATCGTCTGAGACCGACATCAGAGAGGGCGCTATGGGTGACGGTCAGCGGCATAGGCTTCTCAAGTTAGACGGTCTGGCCTTGCAGACACGCGCGCGATTCCTGGGCAAACTCGGACGCCCGCCGGAACCGTAAGGCCGGATCCTTTTCGAGCGCTTGGTTGAGCACGTGCTGGAGGGCCGGAGGAATGTCCGGGCGGATGACCTTGATTGAAGGATGGGGATTGTGGGCAATCGCGAAGAGCAAGGCGGATAAGTTATCCGCCGTGAATGGGGGGCGGCCGCTCAGCATTTCAAAGAGGACGACTCCCAGCGAGAAAATGTCGGATCGCCCGTCGACCTTTTTCCCGGCAATCTGTTCCGGGGACATATAGGTGGGGGTTCCGAGCACGATTTTGGTTTGCGTCTTCGTGGACGAGGCCATTTTCGCAATGCCGAAATCCATGACTTTCACCGTCGCGCCTTTGGTGATCATGACATTGGCCGGCTTCACGTCGCGGTGTACGACGCCTTGTTGATGGGCGTAGTCCAGGGCATCGGCGACGGTGGCAAGAATTGGAATCAGTTTGTCGAGCTGCAGGAGGTTGGGTTTGCGCGACCAGTGCTTGAGCGTGGTGCCCTCCAAGACCTCCATAGCAATGTAGCCGAGATCCTGCTCTTCACCGGCATCGTAGATCGTCACGATATTGGGGTGTGCCAGCCGGCCGGTCGATTCCGCTTCACGGAAAAACCGGGTTTTCACTTCCTGAAGTTTCTCCACATCGTCGATGTCATCGAGTTGCATGGTTTTGATGGCTACGAATCGTTGAATCGTGGGGTCTTTACCCAGATACACCACCCCCATGGCTCCGCGTCCGAGTTCCTTCAGGACTTTGTACCGTCCGAGCATGGCGGGTGGAGATCCGTTGTCGGGCGAATCTGCGGAGGCTGAGTCAGAGCTTTTGGATGGACCGGAGCCTTCGTGCGCGTCATGACTCTCATCAACCGTCTGAGGTGTCTTCTTCCGACTTCGTGGCGGCGCAGGGGCGGTGAAGTAGTGATGGAGGGCGTCGATGTTGAGTAGCCACGCCACAGTCAGCCAGAGCCCGGTGGCGATCAGGGTGGCGGCATAGCCGAGGCTGTACCGTTGGGTGCCAAAATCTTCAATGAGCGTCTGTCCGACGATTTGCAGGGTTTTGTCCCCGACAATGAGGACGACGATCGTGGTCAGAGGAAGAATGATGCGACTGACAAAGGTGAATCCACGTCCGTTGTCCGGCATATTGCGAAAGGCATGAAAGGCCAGAAGCCAGAGTGTGAGGAGGCCGGCGCCCTCAGCGATAAGGCGAATTGTTTGCGGACCCGTCAATCCGAGTAGGGGCAGCGGAAAGTGTTCGGCAAACGGCAGCTTGCTCAGGAGTGGTCCTGCAAAGAGGGCCACGAATGAGACGATCGCGAACTGAATGAGCCAGCCAGATGCGTGTGTCATGGATAGGTTCAGTGAGAAGCTGCCCAAAGTCTAGCGGATAGGCCTGAAGAGTCAACGAATAGCGGGAATCGCACAAGGAGCATCCTGTTAGAGCTTGGCAACGGCGTCTTTGAGTTTCGAGAGCAAATGATCCGGAACATGCAGCGAGCCCTTCCCGGTTCCGACTTCGATATCGGGTTTGGTCATACCGTGAAAGTCACTGCCGCCTGTGACCAGTAAGCCCAATTGTTTGGCGAGACTCAAATAGGTACGGGTTTGTCGAGGGGTGTGGGTGCTGTAATGAACTTCGACTCCATCCAGGCCCTGTTCTTTCAACCGGCGGGCTACGTCTGTCAGTGTGCCTTCCGTCGTCTTGACCCAGGTGGGGTGTGCGAGAACCGCCAGTCCTCCCGCGTCCTTGATCCAGCGGATCGCATCTTCAGGGCAGGGCAGGTCTCGTGGCACATAGGCGGCTTTGCCTTCAGCGAGAAACCGATCAAACGCTTCTTTGGCCGTCGTCACGACTTTCTTGTCCATCAGGACACGGGCGATATGCGGACGGCCCACTGAATCGCTCCCCGCGGCGGCCCGCACTTCATCGTAGGTGATGTCGATGCCCGCGGCTTGCAGCAGTTCGATGATTTGGGGATTGCGGCGGTGACGGCTCTCTCGAAGCGTCATCAGGCGCTCGTTGAGTTGGGCTTCTTGCCATTTGATGAAATAGCCGAGGACATGCAGTTCCGATTCACCGTGGCGGGAGCTGATTTCAATGCCGGGGATGATCTCAATGCCGAGTTCCTGTCCCGCCGCGATGGCTTCAGGAAGGCCGGTCGTGATGTCGTGATCGGTAATCGCCAGAGCGGAGACGTCTGCCTCATGCGCAAGCCGGACTACTTCAGCTGGGGACTGGCTGCCGTCTGAATGGGTCGTGTGCAGATGGAGATCGATGCGGCTCATGTCGAGTGAGCCGATCGCAGCGGCTTGTGGGCCACCAGCTGTGCCGTATAAGTTGAGCGCGGTCCTTCCACGCCGTCGTGAGGCCCTTCATCGTAGTGCAGGGTTTGCAGTATCGAGGTCATGCGCAGCAGTTCATTGTGGGCCAGGCAGAATTCCCACCGGCGCGGATGTTTGTGATGCGTGTAGTTGTCGATCGTAAAGGTCTCATAAATCAACACACCGCCGGGCTTGAGGGCATCGATGAGAAACGGAAAGAGCGACCGATGCAGATAGAAAAAGACCATCACGACGTCGTAGGTCTCGTGTCCGAAGCCCGGATCGAACGGCGCCGGTTGCTCCAGATCGACTGTTCTGGTCTTGATACTCAGGAGTCCCTTTGCCGCAGCGGATGCAGAGAGCTGTGAAAGACTGGTTTCGTCGCGGTCGATTGCATCGACGTGATAACCACGGGCAGCGAGAAAGAGCGAGTGTCGGCCTCCTCCTGCTGCCACATCCAGAGCCTTGCCTTTGGGAAGACGGTGCAGTTGTTCGACCAGAAACGGGGCCGGCTTCGATTCAATGGCGCTGAGCTGTTGCGCAAGCCTGGTTCGTTCGATCCTGATGCCGACGGAGCGGGTCACCTGGCTGATGGGAGCATGGAGCTTCCGGAGCCAGAGATTGGCCCGCGTGACGGGAAAGTCTGCAAACAGCATGGCGAGGAATCGTTCCGCCAGGGCTTCCAGTAAGCAGGCCTCCTGCGTCGTGCCGATCTCGACGAGGCGTTGGGCAATCTTCGCATAGTCGATGGTGTCCGCGAGATGGTCCGAGTGGCCGGCCGGGTCGAGCGGGGCATCCAATTCCACATCCACCGCCAGCGGCTGAGGTTTCGCCCGTTCTTCCGCGGTGACGCCACAGCGGCCGCGGAACTCCAATCGCTCAATGATGATGTGTGCTGACATGCGGGCATTGTCGGGGATCGGATTTCAAAGAGTCAAGGAGGGGCGGGTGCGCCCCGGTTGGTTTTCTTGCTCGCTGAGCCCCCGCGATGACACGGCGGTCGCTCAATGCGCGCAGTGAAAGCCAACCGGGGCACACCCTTGGGGGAGGAGAGGGGCATCGGAAAATGAGTAGGAGGGGCGGGTATGCTCCGGCTGCCTTTCTTGCTCGCTGCCCGCGCACCGG
>CAZXNN010000096.1:0-10193 GCA_964641915.1 uncultured Nitrospira sp.
CCTCGCCAATGTCCGCTTCATGGAGGGTGGACGGGAACGCAGCGTCCTGGAAGCGGTCTCCCATATGTCCAGCGTCTCGGGCGGGAGTCTGGCGACCGCCTACTACGCCGTGAAGAAACCGGCACAGACGGAACCGGTGTTTGCCGGCCAACAACTGTCTCCCGCGTATCAGCAGTTTTTCGCCCGCTTCAAAGATGACATGCAGAAGAATTTTCAGATCCGGGCCCTGGGGCGCCAGGTGCTGAACTTCCGGGTGGCCAACCCCACCAAGTTCGCGCACTCGTTCGCCGATGTATGGGATGCCAACTTTTTCGACGAGATCACCTTTGCCGGATTATATGAGCGGACCCGCCGGGGGGATGCCCCGCAAATCATGCTGAACGGCACGATGTACAACTCAGGCCGCCGGCTCGTGCTGACGACGTTGGCCCCGGCGGACTTTGCCTACGATTTCACCGCAGAGTTGCGCGCCAAGCTGATCGCCAAAGGCCTCCAGTTCACCCCGGAAGGCAAGGCCAGCTTCGACCGCAGCGTGGATCGGGCCAAGAACCAGTTCCTCCCGTTAACAGTGGAAGACCTCGGCGCTGATCACCGCACGCTGCCGGTGTCGCTCGCCGTGGCCACCTCCGCCTCATTTCCACCGGTGGTTGGACCGGTGACCTATCAGACAGCGGGATCCTCATCGTATACCCACGTCGGCGACGGCGGCCTCTTCGATAATCTCGGCACGGAATCACTGACCACCCTTTTCCTGAACAAGTTGAATCCGGCTCACCCGCAAACACGACGCGGGCTGATCCTCGTCATCGACACCTCCTATCCCTTCGATGAGGGGGCGGCCGACCTCGGGAGAAGCGAAAAAGGGTTTGAAGTCTTTATCGACGATCCTTCCCGGATTGTCGGCATCATGGAAGAACGGGCCAACGCCTATCAGGCGATGCTCTGGCACAGCCTCCGAACCGAAGGGGTCCTGCTCCCCGACTACAATCAGCTCAAACTCATCATCTTCCGGCATACTGACGCCGAGTGGGCTCAAGACGATCCGATTCCCGCCGGATGCCCTTCCGGGCTCACCCCGGCGGAGGTGAAGCGGGTGATCCGGCAGATTCCCACCTTGTTTAAGATCGACGAAGACTGCCACGCGCCGCTGCTCTTTGCGGCAGCCAGGAAGGTCGTGCTGAAGCAACAGGACCGGATCGTGAAATTCCTCGAACAGTCCCCCACAATCCAGTGAGTCAGCCGGAGGGCCTGCCGTGACAGGGTCGTGGAAAACGGTGCAACGGATCCTCGCCGTCCTGCACCCTGCCTGGTTCGCAGCGCTGGTGATTCTCGGGACCAGCTTGACCTTCCAAGCGCCTCAAACGCTGGATGTCCTGGACGCCGTCGCGATTGAGCACGGCGCACTTTCTCCGCAACATGTCTCGCTCGCCATGTTCCTGCTGATCTTCGCGGTGAGCGGCTGGTATTTCCCGCGCGCCCTGCTGTCTGTGAAATACTGGAACACCCCGGGACCCGAACATGACCGCGAGCACCAATACTTTGAACGATGGCGCCGCTACGTGCCTCGTGGACTTGGGACCGCCCCCATTGCCTCCGTGTCCGTCGCGTTCTTCCGAATCGGAAACCCCGGCTACGGACTCTTCTACCTGGCGCTGGCCGCGGGCTTCTTGGCAAGTGTCATCCTGCGCCGGCGGCGGTGGCTGGTGGAAAAAACCATTGTCGTATCCGAGCCCGCGCTCTCGACGGCCACGTTTAGAAGCCTGCTGGCACTGCTCGGCCTCTCCTTCATGATTTTCTGGGGATTCGTGCTCTTCCCCATCGAGGCTCCCGCGCGTGTCGGATCGGCGGCGATCCTCGTGTATGCCGCCGCCGCCTGGATCGCGTTCGGATGCCTTGTCCTGATCCATCCCACGTACCGCTACCGACTGCCGTCGCTTTTCCTGGTCGTGATCGCTCTCTCCGGCCTCTTCGGCCTGTGGAACGACAACCACGCCATTCGCCGGGCCGCCGCAGAACCCGATCCCTGGATTCGGCAATCGATCGACGACCATCTCGATGCCTGGCTGGATGCCAGACACACACAATGGAACGCCTCAACCACCACCTATCCGGTCTACATCGCGTCCGCAGAAGGCGGTGGCATTCGTGCCGGCTATTGGACCGCTTCCGTCCTGGGCAAATTAGAAGACACCCATCCAGGCTTCGCCTGCCACCTCCTGGCCATCAGCGGCGTGTCAGGAGGGAGCTTGGGAGGGGGAGTCTTCTCCGCTTTGATTGCCGACCGCATTCAACAGAACGGCTACGATTGTGCGACCGCCTCGCACGCATTGCGCCCGCCGCTCCTGCCCCTCATCCGGCAGGTCCTCGGACACGACTTTCTTGCACCGACGCTGGCAGGCTTGCTCTTTCCCGATCTGGTACAACGGCTGTCCCCGCTCTCTGGCGCCTGGGCCTTCCCGGACCGGGCCTCCTACCTTGAGCGGTCTTGGGAACAGGCCTGGGCTGAGACAACCGGAACCGATCGATTCCGTGACAGCTTTCGTCGACTCTGGGAAGGGGCACAGGCCCGCTATGCGGTTCCATCGCTCTTTTTGAACGCCACCTGGGTCGATTCCGGCGATCGGACCATTGCCAGTAACATCGCGCTCGATCCGGTCCGCTTTGCCCGCGCCGACGATCTCGTCGCCTTTTCGTCCGTCCCCTTCCCGACCAGCGCCGCCATCCATGCCAGCGCCCGGTTCACGTACGTCAGTCCGCCGGGCACCGTCCAAGGAACTACCCAAGCGAGACAGGTCGTCGACGGAGGATACTTCGAGAACTCCGGCACCCTCACCGCCGGTGAAATCGCGCGCGCGTTAGTCGCCGCGCGAGATCGTTACTGTGCCCGGCAGCCCCAGCCTGAAGCGGCCCGTTGCAGGACACCACCCATCGAACCGGTGCTGCTGATCCTCAGCAACGACCCCAAGAATCCCAACAACGAATCGGCACAGGGAAGCCTTCCTCCATCGAGCGGCGGCCGTGTCCTCACGGAAACGCTGGCTCCCTGGCAGACCCTCTTCAATACCCGCAGCGCGCGCGGCTACGTGTCGGAACATGCTGTGACCAGGGAGTTCAAGACGATACGATTCGCGTTGGGGGACTACAAACATGCGGACGTCCCGCTGGGATGGATGCTGTCGAAAGAAACACAAACGCTGATCGACCGGCAGATTGACGAAGGACTGAAACAGCTGGATCAATTGGAACACGCCGCGCATTGAGCGAACCGGAGCGCGCACACCGCGCTACTCTCGCGCCGCTTCGTCGAGAGACACCGTGGCTTGGAGCCGGATCCCGGTCACACTCTGCGTCAACTCACGAACCTGCTCCAGAAGTGTCTCCGCCGAGAAGGGCTTGGCCAGAACGGCCTTAGCCCCGAAGGCTGTGGCCGCCCTCAGCGCATCGTATCCGACGATCGGCCCTCCCGAGATCGCCAGCACCGTGGTTACACCTCCCGCCTTGCGCAGTTCCAGAATGGTTTCAAGCCCTTCTTTCCCGTTCATGAACATATCCAGCACCATCAAAGCCGGCGACTGCTCTTGGGCGATGGCCAGGCCCTGCACCCCGTCTTCCGCCTCAGCTACACGGTACCCTGCGCCCCGCAGCACTTCACCGATCCACTCACGGACAAGGTCATCGTCGTCCACGACGAGAATGAGGGGGGCCTCCCCGGTCGCACTCATGACCAATGCCCCGCGAGCTGTCGATTCCTCCGACACACCTGCATATAGAAGGCGGCCGCGCCGGATCGGCGTGACACACGCAACTTTGTAAACATGTTTGCCAGGTAATTCTTCACGGTCTTTTCCGACAGCGATAGATGGGATCCGATGGCTTTGTTGGTTTTCCCTTCGGCGACTAAAGGAAGAATCCGCCGTTCTTGAGGGGAGAGGCTGTCGAGTCGCTCTTGAGGCGAGTCCTCTCCCGTCCCGCTTCGATCCTGGAGGACACCTCCAACCAGCCCGGGGTGGAAAAAGCATCCGCCCGAGAGCACCGCGCGAACGGCATGGCGCAATACATCGGCGGAAATATCCTTCAAGACATAGCCATGGGCGCCGGACGAAATCGCCGCGCGGGCCAGCAGGGGGTCGTCATGCATGCTCATGATCAGGATCCGAAGACCCGGGACCGCCGCAAGCATAGCGCGGCAAGCCTGCACCCCGGACCCGTCTGGCAAGTGCAGATCCAACAGTGCCAACTCCGGCTTCACACGTCCTGCCAGCGTGACTGCCTCGGAGACCGAAGCTGCTTCCCCGACGATGGATAGATTGCCGGCGGCAGCCAGTTGCTCTCTCAGCCCTAGCCGTACGACGGGATGATCGTCGACCAGCACGATACGATAGGAAGACCGGTGAGCCATCGCCACACCTCCTCAATCGGTAATAGGACGAGCGACCGGCCTTCGCTCCTCGTATCACTATCGGCCTATTCTGATTGGAATCCTATCGGTCCAACTGGGATTCGGGTGTCGGTGTTCATCCGACAACCCGGAATACGGCGGCTAGAGACGAGCGGGATGGACACGCGGCTGAGGAGCAGACGGCGGAGCTACTCGACCAATTCGGCGTCGATCGCGTAACGGATCAGTTCGGCCGTCGTCCGGCAGGAGAGCTTTTCAAGAATTCTGGCCCGGTAGGTGCTGATGGTCTTCACGCTAAGCGACAAGTTCCCGGCAATCTCGGACACCGCCCTGCCTTTCCCGAGCAACCGCAACACCTCCAACTCCCGATCGGACAAGCGGGTATGCGGGGCGCCCGCGGTCCCGCGTCCAAGCGCTTCGGCCATCTGTTCAGCCAGTGCTGCCGTAATATACCGGCCGCCCTGCAGGATCCGGCTGACGGCCGTGAGGAGTTCGGACGGAGCGCTTTGCTTGGTCAGATAGCCCGACGCGCCGGCTCTGATCGCTCGCATCGCGAATTCCTTCTCGGGATAGAGGCTCAGCATCAGCACGGGCAAGCGGGGCTGAAGCAGCTTCGCCGCTTTCAACACTTCCAGCCCGTGCTTATCCGGCAGGGCCACGTCCAGCAGCAGCAAGTCCCAGGACTTCCGTCGAACGGCTTCCAATGCAGCCTCTCCGCTACTGACCTCTTCAATCTCGGAACAGAGCCGTTCATGCATCAGCAAATCCCTCACGCCCCGCCGCACCATCGGATGGTCGTCAACCAGGAGACAGTGGCACGCGCCCATGGTCACGCTTTCTCCGGCGCCAGTCCGGCCGCCGGGTCACAATCCGCTAGGGTCCTTGCCGGACACCCCGGTGGCCGCCGCCGGAATCCACACGGTCACCGTACTGCCGCCTCCCGGTATCGAGCTGATATCCACATGGCCCCCCAGAATCTCAGCCCGCTCTCGAACACCCCGAAGCCCCATTCCACCCATGGATTCGGCCGTTGGATCGAACCCCGCCCCATCATCCTGCACCGTCAATACCCAATGCCGTGAATCCATCGTAAGCATGACCGACATCGTCATCGCCTGGCTATGACGGACGACATTCGTCGCCAATTCCTGGGCCATCCGATACAACGCGGTTTCGACGGTGGTATCGGTCAGGGCTCGGAGTCCCTCCGTGTCGATCGAAATCGAGCACACCAAATCAGATCGAGACTGAACATCCGACACCATAGACTCAAGGGCCTCTTTTAAACCCAGCTCCTCAAGCACCGATGGCCGCAACGCACGAACGATATACCGAAGCCGCGCAAAGAGTTCATCGGTCGTGTCGAGCGCGCGCAGGGTCCGCTCACGGGCACGGACCACCGCTGCCGTATTCGGATCATCCAGCGCCTGCCGGGCCGCTTGGATGTCAAATTTGAGGCCTGTCAACAACTGACCGACCTCGTCGTGCAATTCCCGTGAAAGCCGACGACGTTCATTCGATTCAACCGCCTGCAACTCCCGCGACATCCCTTGGAGCCTTTGGTAGGCAGCCTCGAGCGAGGCATAGGCGTGCTTGGTAAACGTCACGTCGATCATGGCTCCGATCATCCGGATCGCCTGCCCCGAAGCATCGCGAACGATCTGTCCGCGGTCGTAAAAATGTCCGTACGACCCGTCGGCCAAACGGAACCGGTACTCTGCGGCAAGCGTCCTGGCGCCGGAAGCCAGCATGCGATCGACCAGATCGATGACGCGCCCTCGATCGTCAGGATGCAACCGATCGGTCCAGGCCGTCACGTTCGATTCCACATTCGGGTCATAGCCGAACTTCTCCCGGGCATTAGGCGACCACCAATGGGACTGCGTCACGAGATCCCAGTCCCAGAGAATGTCGTTCGTAGCCTCGGCCACGAGCCGAAACCGCTCTTCACTGAATTTCAACAGACCTTCGGTGCGCTTCCGCTCGGAAATATCGCGCACGATGGCGCAACAAAACTCCTGCTCGCCGAAGCAGAGATGGTTACAAGTGATTTCGACCGGAAAAGAGGTGCCGTCCTTGCGTATCTGTGCCGACTCGAAAGTCACACTCTGGCGTTCGAGCTTTTCCCGCCAAAGACTGGCCCAATTGTCGGCTGTGACATGGGGGTCGATCTCGAACAGATGCCGCGACAACAGTTCCTCACGCGAATACTGCAGTGAGACGCACACGGCCTCATTCACATCGAGAATGCGCGCATTCGAATCGACCCAGAACACGGCATCCGAGACTCGCTCGACGGAAAAGCGGGTCATGTGCAGGGCGTCTTCGGCTCGCTTGCGATCCGTGATGTCGCGCATGAAGGCGCAATTGTACTCCTGCCCTTCATGGATCAAGTAATTCACCGTTGTCTCTGTCTGGATGACGGTCCTATCCTTCCTCCGATGATTCGTCTCGAAGGAGAACGATTTCCGGGCTTTCAATTCCTCCCAATGAGCAGGCCAGGCCGCAGCCGGAAAGTTCGGATCGATGTCATGGACCGTCATCGATAAGAGTTCTCCACGGGTATAACCCAGCACGGTGCAGGCTGCATCGTTGATGTCCAGAATGCGCGCCTGGGAATCGATCCAAAACACCGCATCCACGGCACGCTCAATGGAAAACCGTGTGAGCCGAAGCGCCGCCTGGGCGCGCGCCCGCTCGATAGCCAGGCACGCCAGATGTGACGCCCGTTCGACGATAGACGACTCCCCGGCAGGAGACCTGGCCGTTCGGTAATACACCGCAAACGTACCTAACACTTTGCCAGCAGCCGACATGATCGGGGTCGACCAGCAGGCTCGCAGACCGTGGGGAAGCGCCAGGCTCCGAAAGTCAGCCCACAGGGGATCGCGGCCGATGTCTTCGACGATGACTTGACGACCGGTAAAGGCCGCCGTGCCACAGGAACCACGCATCGGACCGATGGTCATCCCGGTGATCGCCCGGGTATAGGATTCAGGCAGACTCGGCGCGGCGCCATGGTGCAGATGGCGTCCCTCGTCATCGAGGAGCAGGACAGAACAGAGGGCGCCATCCGACAGACCTTCGATCATCCGGCAGAGCGCAACCAGCACATCCGGCAACGGCGCATCCGCTCCGATCATCTCCAGAATTTGCTTCTCGGCTGCCAGCATGCGCTCAGCCTTCTTCCGCTCCGTCATGTCTCGCCCGACTCCGGTAATGCCGATCACCCGGCCCTGCAGATCGGTGAACGGCGCCCCGGTCCAATGATATGGAATCGTACGGCCGTCTTTGGTCAAAAGATGCCCTTCCAACTCTGCATAGCCGGTGTCGAAAGCCTCCCTGATCGCTGCCGCCGTGCGCTCGGTCTCTTCGAGAGGAACCATTTCTAACGCCGGTTTCCCGGATAATGCGATCGGCGTATACCCGGTCACCACTTCCATACGCAGATTCCATTTACTCAAACAGCCTTCGAGATCCACCGCAAAGATCACATCAGGAACAGTTTCCATGATGGTCTGGAGATTATTCAGCGCTCGCGCTCGCTCCTCCTCGGTGGTTCTCCGCTCCGTAATGTCGGCTATCGTCCCGACCATTCTCAACGGCCTTCCGTCCGGGCTTCTGGCGACGACTTTCCCGCGATCGAGAAACCATCGGTATTCGCCGGACTTCTGACGCAATCGAAGTTCGGCCTCCTTCAGCGGCGTGCGCCCGTCTAAATGGTCTTGCAGCACCGCCGTCGTACGAGCCACGTCCTCCGGATGCAGAATGGAAAAAAAGAAATCCGTGGAGGGGGGCACCTCTTCAGGCAGGTAGCCCAGCAGCCGGATCCATTGCGGGCTGAAATAGACCACGCCGGTGGCGATATCCCAGTCCCATACACCATCGTTGGTCGCTTCGATGGCATAGTTGAACCGCTCCTCGCTTTGTCGAAGCGCCTGTTCGGCCTGCTTCCGCTCGGTGATATCGGTATGAGACCCCAGCAGGCGAATCCGCCGCCCATCGGGCTCCGTCACAAATGACGCATGTGAATCGATCCACCGATAGGAACCGTCCTTGTGCCGCAGCCGGAAATCTTGCCGGAATGCGCCGACAGGATTGTCGCGATACCGTTGTGCGTACGCCATCGCTCGGTCGCGATCGTCCGGATGCAGCAGTGAGGCCCAGGTCTCGAAACTGTCCGGCAGTTCCCACTCACCATAACCGAGCTGGCTCTTCCACTCTTTGGAAAAGGAGACTGCTCCGCTTTCCGTGTTCCAATCCCACAAACCCGTGTTGGAAGCCTGGAGGGCCTGTTGAAGCCGTTCCCGGGAGATCCGCAAAGCCTCTTCCACCTGCTTCTGGCCGGTGATGTCATAGCTGATCGCCAAATGTTCGGTGCCACCGGTGACGGGATTGCGAAACGGCACCGCATGGGTTTCCAGCCACCGGCGGGTTCCTTGAAATCCTTGCGCTCTGAACTGGAGCGTTCGGCGAGCGCCCCCGATCACGTCCTGATGCATACGCATGAAGGCGTCACGATGCTCGGGGAGCACCAAGTCGAACACCGAACGCCCGGCCGCATCCTGTTCACCGCCGGCCTCTATCAGTTTCAGTCCGGCGGAATTCATATACAACAGCGTTCCGTCGGCTGCGACGCGCTTGATGCAGCCAGGGCCGGTATTCAGCATGAGCGTCAGGAGGTTCTCCTGCTTCGGTCGTTCCTCGTCGGCCCGCAGTCCGTCATGCGCGCTCTGTGGGAAGGCCACAGGGACCGGCGAATCTGCCGCCCCCCACCCGGACAGTCTCCCGGCTTGCCGCAGTTCGAGCAGAGCCATCACCTGTTTGGCCAGGGTCTGCATCCCCGTGCGTTGTTCAGGAGTCAGGGTTCGCGCCACTGAATCCATGACAGCCAAACTCCCGATGGCATAGCCCTCAGCCGTACGCAACGGCGCGCCTGCGTAGAAGCGGACAGCGGGAGGCGCGATGACCCACGGGTGGTCGTGAAACCGGTGATCGGCATCAGCCTCTTCCACGATAAACAAATCCGCCCCCAGGATCGTATGCGCACAGAAGGCCGTGGACCGCGGGGATTCGGTATAAGGCAAACCCACAACCGACTTGAACCACTGGCGTGTGGAATCAACAAGAGAAATGACGGCCATCGGAGTGCGGCACACATACGCCGCTAATCGGGCCAGTTCGTCAAAAGCTGATTCCGAAGGCGTATCGAGGATCTGGCTGCGATAGAGGGCATCGAGCCTGGCAGACTCACGGGAAGGGATCGGAGCAAGAATCATCGCCCGCCTTCCTCCTAAAGGAGAGGTCCACTCTACAGGACCGACGACCCTGGTCCATAGAGGCGAACGACTCTATTGACCTGAGCAGGCAGCACATGAGGATTAGCGAACGCTCCCAGCAGGCCCTAGAGAGCCAGGATCTGGATGATCCTATTTAGAACCAGGCGGGAGTGAGAATCCCCTTCGCGTCCTGCCATTGCGGAATCCATCCAAGAGCGACAAGCTTCACCGAGATATTGGATTTGGTGGGCTTGATGGAAACGGCTTCAAGCTTTTCATTCAGCGGATCGGTCGCGGCAGCCAAGGCGTCGCTCTCGGATTTGAACTGCGCTTCGAGATCCGCCAGTTGTTGCTGCAAGGCCGCCACGTTTTCTTCGGCTGCCCCGACATCCTGCGACTCTTTCATCACCCGGCCGGCACTCTTGATCGCGGTCGTCGCCCGCCCGATATTCGTAGCGCTGATGGTCTTCCGGCCGAGGAAGGCTCCAAGAATCGAAGCTCCCACTGAAATCGCC